>CAJOPF010000026.1 GCA_905236205.1 Candidatus Gastranaerophilales bacterium | reverse complement strand
TTCATATATAATACTACAACCATTATCATAAGTAACATATCCGCTTGAGTTTGCGGAAAAATTAATATTTTTCCTGCAAACTCTGGGGAACGGTTTCAATGCAAGCTGTGTGCTATCACGCACCTGACAACAGTTCTTATTTACCCCCACACACCTACTGTCGGATTTGAAAAAGTTCGAAAAATTGTCATTTTTCGACTTTTTCCGCATCCTCGCTTTGTTAAATTTTGTAACTACGGTTGGCAAAAAAATTTATTTACAGTTTTTAAAATAATGCGGATAATCTGATGAAAGGGATATTAATATGAATCAAGTTTCTTTTGGCTCAACATATAGAATACCATTAGTTGAGCAGAACGTGTCTTCTGCAATGAGAGAAAATCTTAAAACAATGGCAGATCAATATCAAAATGTCTTGTACCCAAAAGGCAATAACGGCTATGTAAGGGTTTCCATAAGAAAAAGATTGGATTATAGTTTTGAACAAAAATTAAAACAGCTTGGCTTTAAAATCTACCAGAAATTTGACAGACATAATGTACCTAAAACTGATGGGAAAATGGATAATTATATAGAAGAACAATTGGCTACTAGAAATTATCAGCAAGTTGGTAAACAAATGAAAGCAAAAAGAAAGCACTAATAATTTCGAAAACAATTCTTAAAATTTGTTAAACACCACCTTGTTATGATACAATCGTATTAACGAGGTGGGTTTTTATGTCAGTAAGAAAAGTTATAAAATACGGAGAAGAATCTTTAAGAGAACCTTCGAAAGAGGTGCATAAAGTTTCTCAAAAAATAAAGAATTTAGTTCAGGATTTATTGGATACAATGTATAAAGAAAACGGTGTCGGACTTGCCGCACCGCAAATCGGTGAAAATGTAAGGGTTTTTGTCATAGACGTTTCTACCGAAAAAGAACCTCTTAATCCGAGAGTCTTTATTAACCCTAAAATAATTAAAAAATCCGGTGCTTGCATAAGTCACGAAGGTTGTTTGAGCTTTCCTGAAGCATTTACAGATGTAAAACGTTATGCAAACGTTATGATAAAAGCTCTTGATACAAACGGCCGTTCTTTTGTTCTTGAAGCTAAAGACGGAAGCCTCTTGGCAAGAGCTATTCAACATGAATTTGACCACCTCGACGGAATTTTGTTTATTGACCATTCAATTAACAGATTTGAAGCAGATGAGGTTTTAAAGAAAACCAATTTACCCCCTGTTCAGGTTGAAAAACTTCTTGACGAGCCTGAATTGACAGAGGCAGTTAATAAACTGAAAGAAGAAACAATAAAAAATGACACAAAAGATTAGTTTAGTATTCTTTGGCACTCCGGATATCGGGTTAAAATCATTAGAACATTTATACAATTCTGATAAATTTGAAGTTTTGGCAGTTGTTACTCAACCTGACAAACCCTCGGGCAGAGGTCAAAAACTTATGCCTTCACCGATAAAGATTTTTGCCGTAGAGAAAAATTTACCCCTTTTTCAACCGAAATCCATAAGAAAAGAAGCTGATATTATTGAAGCTTTGAGGAACTTAAAACCTGACTTTTTTGTAACTTTTGCCTTTGGCCAAATTTTGTCGCAAGAAGTTTTGGATATCCCTAAATACGAAACAATTAATCTTCATGTTTCGCTTCTACCCAAATACAGAGGCGCAAATCCTATCCAGCGTGCGATTATAAACGGAGACAAAGAAACGGGCATATGTACGATGATTACAGAACTCGGACTTGATTGCGGTGATATTTGTATGAAAGAACCAATCGAAATTACTCCGAATATGAACTGTGTTGAACTTTTTGAAATCTGCGCTTCTCATTCACCAGTGCTTTTAGAACAAACATTAATTGGAATTGCGGAAGGAACCATTAAACCGGAAAAACAATGTGAAGACGGGGTTTGTTTCGCTGACAAATTAAAAAAAGAAGAATGTAAAATTGACTGGACAAAATCAGCACAAGAAATCCACAACCTTGTCCGTGGTGTGTATAAATGTCCCGGAGCGTTTTTCATGTTTGGTGATAAAATAATCAAAGTAATGGAAACTGAACCGTTGACAGAAAATTCAAATATGCATGCCGGTGAATTTGCTAATATTTCAAAACTGGGTGTTGATGTTCAAACCGGAGACGGAATTTTAAGATTAAAAAAAATTAAACCTGAGGGAAAAGGCGAAATGCCCGCTTTTGACTGGGCAAACGGCTCTGTTAAACTTCACAAATAATTATTGACAAAACAGGCTAAATAACTGTACAATAAGGCTATGGCGATTGTTTATTTGTCATTAGGTTCAAATCTGGGAGACAGAGTAGGTTATATCCAGCAAGCCACAAGTTTGTTGAGCACCAACCCTGATATTAGTATTGTCGCTACGTCATCTTTTTATGAAACAGAACCTTGGCATATGGATTCAGATAAATGGTTTGTTAATGCTGTTATGCAAATTATGACATCGCTTTCTCCTGAAGAGCTTTTATTAGAATGCCAGCGTATAGAAACTTGTCTAGGGAGAGAACACATCACCGGCAACGAACGTTTTATGGACAGAACCATTGATATAGACATCATTTTTTATGATAAAAGAATGATTAAAACCGATAAACTCACAATTCCGCATCCATTATTCCACAAGCGGGCATTTACCTTGGTACCAATGCTTGAAATAGCTGAAGATTTGGTACATCCTGTTTTCGGCAAAACTGTTGAAGAACTGTATGATGAATTAGAAAACCCCGAAACGGTTTATTTGTATGGAACCAGAATTGAAGAAGAGTAGGGGTAAAAATAAAACAGTTGCGATAATAGGTGCGGGAGCATCCGGATGCATTTGTACATACCATTTATTAAAAGCCGGAGTAAGTGTAACTCTATATGACAAAAATTTACCCTTGAGAACGTTGCTGCCGACAGGCGGAGGACGATGCAATTTGGCACATGCAGAATACGATTTTAAAGAACTTGCAAAAAATTATCCGAGAGGTGAAAAGTTCTTATATTCTGTTTTTTCCCAATTTTCTACTTTTGATACAATTTCTATGTTTGAAGAAATGGGTATAAAGACATACGTACAAGAAGATGACCGAATCTTTCCTGAATCAAACAGTGCAAAAGATGTTCAGGAAGTAATTCTGCGACAACTACGAAAACTGGGAGTAAATTTTATACAAGGCAAAATAAACGATCTTAGTGATTTATTTGAAAAATATGATTATGTAATAATTGCAACAGGCGGCCATTCTGGATATGAACTTTTGGAACCATACGACATAAAAATAGTTGAACCCCATCCGTCATTAGTCGGACTAAATACAGAAGAAGATTTTAAAGATTTGTCCGGAACAGCCCTAAAAGGGGTAAAAATCAATGATCTCGAAGGTGATATTCTATTTACACATTTCGGGGTTTCAGGACCTTTAATATACAAAATCTCATCACTCAAAGCTTTTGATGAAATGCCTTATGATTTAACTATTGATTTATGCCCTGAAATGTCAAACTTACAGGAAAATTTAAATTCTAACCCCCATAAAGAAATAAAAAATATTTTAACAGAATTTTTACCGCAAAAAGTTGTACAGTATATTTTAAAAGATATGGATAAAACTTTAAAGGCACATCAAATTAACGGCAAAACCAGAGATTTTATAACTGAGAGAATTCATAATTTTAAAATTACTGTCACAGGAACCAATAAAGGGGAAGAAACAGTAACTGCCGGGGGTATTGATTTAGATGAAATTAATCCTAAAACCATGGAAGTAAAAAAAGTCCCAAATCTTTATTGTATTGGCGAGATTTTAAATATAGACGGATTTTGCGGAGGTTTTAATCTTCAAAATGCTTGGTCAACGGCTTTTGTTTGCGCAAACAGCATTATCTCACAAGCAAAATAAACCATGGTGCATTTTTAGCACTCTCTCCGGATTTTGCAAATTGAATCATTCCTGCTTTTGTTACACCTATTGTGTTGTTAATATTATATTGTTCAAATTTAGCATTGTTGGTTGTAAATTCATAGTCGCCAAATCTTTTCTTTGTATCATTAATAAGCATTATTTTTTCTTCACCACGTTTTTTCTTAATTTTAAAAACATTTGTGGTTTTTGAAAATTCCGAGATTGCAATTATATGAAAATCTTGAAACAAAGACGAAACCTTATTAATATCAAGTTCTTTTATTGAAATTTTCCCATTTGACGGGACAAATTCATAAAATCTCATAATAGAATCAGAGTAACCATATAATTTCCCGTCATTTAAAAATATGTATTTACATTGGGTATCAATAGTAAGCGAATTATCTTGCCTTTTTAACAAATTCCCCTGTCTTATAAAACTACTCGTATCCTTGCGGCTGACCTTTTGAGACCATGTATCGGACTCGGTAACTGTAATCTTACTGTTTTCTTTAATGTCCTTGTATGGCAAACTCTTTATGTCTGAAGCAAATACTGACAAACACATTAAAAGAACAAAAAATGTAATAAATAACTTTTTCATAGCATATCAATTATACTATAAAATTCGATTGTCTGTAGGATAATTCCTTAACAAAAATGCTATAAACTTGTAGTGTATGAGCTTAGTAGAAAATTTAGTAAATCAAATATCAACAAACGGGCTTGGCGGTATTACAAAACCGCAAGGCTTTGATTTGAATGATCCGACTTTTGATAATTTGCTTCAAAAGGTAATGGGAAATAATGCTGCGCTCAACGATAAATTGCAAATTCTTGGTAACTTAGGACAGCCGTCAGGTATGGTTATTGAACCTTTTGATAAAACAGCTCCTATCCAACCGATTGGACAAGAAAATAATATTGATACTGAGCCTGTACAGATTAAAGATGTTGATATGGGAAATAACTATTTTTCAAACCTTTTAAAAGAAGCCCCTCAAGAACACAAAAGTGTAATGAACGTTGCACAAAAACTCGCAGCATCAGCATATAACACATTTGGTAAAAATCTTGTTGAAGATTTAGCAGATTTTGCAAAAGACGTTAAGTTAATGTCGTAGCCAATGATATTTGACAAAGTTCTTATTGTCGTTTTAATTTTTCATGCTTTGAATTTATGTTTGTTATATAATCATATCAATATGGGATGTAACGTTTAATAGTTGTTTTGGAATTCATACCAAAAAAACATAACAGAGAGAAACAGGTTAAGAAAAATCCAATATTACATGTTATAAATTACAAAGCCATAAATTTTGATAAATAAGGAGGTCAAATGGGCAAAATAGAAATTACAAAGGAAATCGAAGAAAAATGCTGCGTACACCGCGGTGTTAAAGGTTCTCCTGCGCCAATCCCTCAAGAAGGTGAATGGACAAAATGCAAAGAAATTAAAGATATTTCAGGTTTAACTCACGGCTGCGGCTGCTGTGCACCACAACAGGGTACCTGTAAATTAACTTTAAACGTTAAAGAAGGTATTATACAAGAAGCTTTGGTTGAAACAATCGGATGTTCAGGGATGACTCATTCCGCTGCAATGGCGGGAGAAATTCTTCCAGGCAAAACAATTCTTGAAGCTTTGAACACAGACCTCGTTTGTGACGCAATCAACGTTGCAATGAGAGAATTGTTCTTGCAAATCGTATACGGCAGAACTCAATCAGCATTCTCTGAAAATGGTTTGCCTGTTGGTGCCGGACTTGAAGATTTGGGTAAAGGTCTTTGCTCTATGTGTGGTACAATTCACTCTACCAAGCAAAAAGGCGTCCGTTATCTTCAATTGACTGAAGGCTATATACTTAAACTCGGTCTTGATAAAAACGATGAAGTTATCGGATACCAATTTATTAACATGGGCAAATTTATGGATGCAATTAAAAAAGGTGTTGATCCTAAAGAAGCATTCGATAAGAACGTAGGTACTTACGGAAGATTTGCTGATGCAGTTAAATATATTGATCCAAGAGAAGAATAATAGTAAAGGAAAATAAATTATGACAGTAAAATTTGAAGGACAAGACAGACGTGAAGCCACTCTTGCAAAGGTTTTACCTCAATATGGATTCAAATCTTTGAAAGAAGCTCGTGATTTATGTCTATCTAAAGGCATCGATGTAGATGCTATTGTTAAAGGCATTCAGCCTATCGCTTTCGATAACGCTTCCTGGGCATACACTCTTGGTTGCGCTATCGCTATTAAAAAAGGTCTTAAAACTGCTGCCGAAGCTGCAGAGGCTATTGGTTTAGGTTTGCAAGCATTTGCAGTCCCTGGTTCAGTTGGTGACAGGAGACAAGTTGGTATCGGTCACGGTAACTTGGGTGCTATGTTATTGAGAGAAGAAACAAAATGTTTCTGTTTCTTGGCAGGTCACGAATCATTTGCAGCTGCAGAAGGTGCAATCGGTATTGCACGTAATGCTAACAAAGTAAGAAAAGAACCTTTAAGAGTTATTTTGAACGGTTTGGGTAAAGATGCCGCTCATGTAATCGCTCGTATCAACGGTTTTACCTCTGTTGAGACAGAATATGATTACAAAACCGGCGAATTAAAAATCGTTAAAGAAACTCCGTTCTCTGACGGCGAAAGAGCAAAAGTTCGCTGCTACGGTGCTGATGATGTTAATGAAGGTGTTGCAATTATGATTAAAGAAGGCGTTGACGTTTCTATTACAGGTAACTCAACTAACCCGACAAGATTCCAAC
>CAJOPF010000025.1 GCA_905236205.1 Candidatus Gastranaerophilales bacterium | reverse complement strand
CCAAGTTATGACATTTAGAATTTTGTATCCTAAATCAGACATACATCGTGCAACCGAGTAAATGTTATGAAATGTTCCAGACACCCATATAGTACCGTTATCCTTCAATCTCTCACGACATAACGAAAGCCATTTATAGTTGAATTCATCCTTTTCTTTGTCGGGCCTGATTTTGTCCCATTCGCCGAAATTTGCAACTATAACCCTATTACCACGAATAGTTTTCCCTCCACCTGAGATAAAATATGGTGGGTCAGCAAATATCATATCAACTTGTTCTTGCATTAGTGAAAGAAGTTGCATGGTATCACCACAAGTTAGTTTAAAGTTGCTAAAAACATCCATACTAATCAATCTTTACAAAATTATCGTACCATTTTTTAGGATGCACTTCAGTTGAACAAAATGCTGTTTCAAATCTTCTATAAAGCTCAGGATATTTTTTCCCTTGTTTGATGATATTTCTCAAATCTGATGTTTCTAATGGTACTATTTTCATACCCTCAATATAGTCATCTGGATTTTGAGTATTGCAGTAAATTAAATTTTTGCGACCTCTAAAATCTGAAATAACGTTGATATTCAGATCGTTCGTTGCAAAAACACAATAAGACTTTAGGTTCCGTGTCGCTAATAGATGATTTCCCAAGTGTCTTGAAACTGGTTCCATTTCCATTCTTCGTTGATTTGTGCTATCGGCAAGAGTGGCTTCCAACAATAAGGTGTGTTCAGGATATGAATCTGTTTCACTATATTCATATACAATATCGGCTTCGCCACCTGCAGCATGAGTGACAGGTAGCAAATCAGCATCTAACGAAAGTTTAAGATAATCAAGAATTTTACCTTGTCTGTTACTTGCTTTATACCATATAACACCTAATATATATTCAAAAATTGTTGGTATATCAGCATTGTCAGTAACCATAGCATTGATAGTATCATCTTCTCTTACGTCAAATTTATCTAATAGTGTCAATAAGTTTTCATCGGAAAATTTGCTTTCTATAAGTTTTTCAAAACGTTCGTAACGTTTACTATCAACAATAGAATATGCTTCTTCTATTGTGGTTACGGTTTCACCTAAATCTTCATTGAGGTCTGCTATGATTTGTTGCTCATTGTAAATGAGTGATTGCGAAATAGCTTCCAAGTTACAGTCTGAATGAAGTAATGAGCAACTGACAAAAGCGTCTTGATATAATTGGCCAATTGCAGAGTTGAAAAATTGCTTTGGAACAATGTCAAGTTTGATTAGACCATCTTCAAAAAGGACAACGTCTGTTGTTTTTACGTATCTTCTATTAAGGTCGAAATAATCTGACAATGTTGCCTTTGCTTTAAATAAGTGCATGATTTTAAAAAACGCACTTTTAAAATCATTCTCACTTTCGCAATTTTGGAATACGTTGCTATTTATGTGTTCTTCGGGATTGTTCTTTATTGCTTTTTCATTTGAGGTGTCGAACAAATAAGAGCGCCACCATTTTCCAATCTTTATCGCTTTAATGGCTTTTAATAACTCAACAATCTGTTCCTGTTCATTGTCCAAAAACACCGAGTGTAATTTTCTATACAATATAGCATACGGCATATCGTACTGGTGGCTTTTTCTGTTAATTCCAACTTCACAAATCACATCGTCGGTAACTTCATTTTCTAACAAATATTGCAATGCTTTTTGATAGTTTTCTTTTGAGTTTAGTACCGAAATAATTATATCATCAATTGTTTTTTGATTTTGACGAAGTAAGCGTATTTGATTTTTGATGTAAGTTGTATTTTCGGCATTTGTGCAAAGTGGAAGTAAATATGTGAACTCATCCACAGACAAATAATCAAATTCTGAAAGCAGGTGCAGTAAAACAATCATTGGTCTTACTGTATCTGTTTCTACTGTTATGGATGTTTTCAAAATTTGCTTTAAATAGATAAAACTATCCTTGGGTATTTTTAAAAAATTGTCGGAAGCAAAGTTTTCCGAAAGGCTAAGTTCAAGAAGCGAGGTTCCAGCTTGCGTTAGTTTTCTGTTGCTATCAATCAGTCCTAAATCAACTAAACCAGAAGTTTTTTGCCTTGCATCTTTATCCTTGCGCTGTGCGTCACCAGAAACGAAGCCTTTTTCTTGCATATACAAGTAATATTGCTCTTGTAAATCATTGTTATTTTCCCATGTTTGTGTGGTATTTTGAGGTAAGTCAAAAAAGTTTTTGAGCAATAATAATTGCTCCTCAATTTTACGATTGAAATTTTTGGTTCTAAAACTTGTAGTTCCAAAGCACCAGCAATAACTTTTATAAACTAAATCTTCTAATTGTACCATAATATCAGTAATTTGTAACTAAAACCTCATCACTACCAGTGTTGCGGTCAATTGTATGATAATTTGAATTTGAATAGTTATAATCAAGATGATGGCAAACATAATCTCCGACATGTTCGTTTAACCATACTTTAAGAATTTCGTTTGTTTTTCCTTTGCTTGATAACACATTTGAAAGTGCAAAACGTATATGTTGTTCGTTTAGGGAATCCAAATATTTATACAAACATTTTTCTTTTTGGATGTTCCATCCTTCATTTTCGTTATATGTTGCACATGTTATCAAATAAGGCGGATCGGCATATACAAAATCTTGTAGTGTTAGTTTTTGTGAAGTAAAATATCTAAAATCATGGCTTACGAAAGAGCACTTTTTTTCTTGTAACTTTACAACGAAATTATTCAATTTCATTTGCATATCGCTGTTAAAATCACGTTTGCCTACGGGTAAATTATATTCACCTTTTGAATTAAACCTAATTTGGTTGTTGAAAGCATAAATGATAAGTACATACAAATGAATATAATAGTATTTATCTTTTCTTTTTAGCGTATTAAAATATTCTCGTAATTTCAAAAAAGGTTGTTTGTTATAATTTCCCAACCCCGCTGAACTATTGCAATTGTAGTATTCATATCCATACTCACAAACCATAGACAAGCCATACTCGTTTATGATTCGCATAATATCACAAATCAACTTGTTGATAGGAACATTCTTAAATAATTTCAAAATCCCGATAACATTTTTGTCTATATCATTAAATATAACTTGCTGACAATTGGCGTTAATACCTACATTTCCTCCACCACAAAACACATCAACAAATGTATTTATATCCTGAGGAAATAAAGGAAGAATTTGGGAAAGTAATTTATATTTTCCCCCTGTATAATTTAGTGGTGATTGTATGTAGTTAGTTGTTATTTGTGACATATACATAAAAATAGTCGTTCTTCATTATCTTGTATATCAGATTTTCCAGTAGTAAACGCTTTATAACTTTCTGAAAAAACCTGAACTTGTCCTTTGGCTCCGAGTATTCTCAGAATATCATCATCACTGATTTTAGCATTTGAACGGTCATTCCCTTTTTTGCTCATATTATTGTATGACAATAATATATATTTACAATTCAAATTGTTTACCAAATCCTCAAACGATTCTGATGCCGCTCTTGTGCAATATCTGCTTTTTAGACTTTTACGTTCCATTTTTCGAGCGACACCTTCCACGGTTGGTTTCTCCCATCTTGCCACATTTTCCAAAAGATGATATGCATCACAATATTGTCTGGAATTGTATGGCGGATCTAAATACACAATATCTGCTTCTATTTTTTTTGCCACAGTGTTTATGTCTTCATTAAAACAAGAATTTTCAGCTCTGTTGTCATTAGAAGCATTTGGATAGCAAAGTTCAATATGTTTGTCGAACTTTACTCCTTTGCGATAAGCATCGTAATGCCCACAAGTGTTTGCAATTTTATCCATCGCATAAAGAAGAGCTGTTATCAGCAATGCCCTCTCTCGTTCATTAATTTCCCCTGCTTTATATTGTTGCTCAATATTTTCTCTAATAACTCCTATCTTAGAACAATCTTCACTACTAAAAAAAGTATTGGCAAAGTTTTCCGACATATAATTCAATTCGTTTGTTTGAATTAAATTATAAGCGGCAATAATAGACTTAACCTTTTCTGTATCAAATTTCTGAGAACTAAACCAAGCTAAATTGCATATGTAATTACTATATAAAATATCGTTTGTTATTATAGTTTTATCAGTAAATGCAGATGAAACCGCACCTGTGCCAGCAAACAAGTCGGCAAATGTGTTTATATCGTGGCAATTATTATTCACTACTTTTGTAATGAAAGGCAATAACTTATATTTGTTACCCAAATAGCGACGATTGTTTATGGCTGTTGATTTTAATTTCATTTTTATCTCATTTTTACAATTTCCATCGCATCATTGGCGATGTCTTTTTCCTGTTCTGTGATTTCTTTTATTTGGTTTGCGAGCCAAAGCGTGAGGAGTTTTTTTTCATCAGCACCGAAAATGCCAGCCAAGGCGACTACTTGCTCCCGTTTGGGCGAATAATTGCCGTTCTCTATTTTGCAATAGGTGGCGGTGTCGATGTCGAGAGCTGCGGCAACCTTGCGTTGTGGCAGATTGCATTGCTTCCGT
>CAJOPF010000024.1 GCA_905236205.1 Candidatus Gastranaerophilales bacterium | reverse complement strand
TGATTCTGAAGGTTATTGGTCAGAATCAGACAGAGATATGGAAACTCGTTTAGCATTTACCGAACCCGGAACTTATTACATTCAGTTTCATACAGACGAAAACAGAATGGGGAATATTAGCTTAGAAATTTCTGTGAAAAAAGGAAGCGGTATACCTCATTTTATGTTAGGTTTTTATCTTTTGTGCGCGGTTATGTTCTTATTTGTTTTGATGAACAGAGTTTGGGTTCGAGAAAATCTTGAAAAATTAAACGATGTATTGGAGGAATTAAGCGATGACTAATAAGTTTTTTAACTTTTTATGCTATGTTTCTTTGATTATCGTTTTGGTGATAGTTTATTTTGCTTGCTTTAAATATTCATATCAAGGCTACGGTTACCCTGGATATAGAGGGTATCACCATCACCATTCTTTTTGGTACATTTCAAGACACGATTCATATTACGGTTCAAGCGTAAGAGAAAACAGTGTAAGCGGTTCGAAATTCTCTCAAAAAGGTATTCATGGTGGAAAATAAGAGCATTTTAACAAAAAAAGATGCGTCAATTCTTTTGTTTTGCGTATTTGTAGTTGGTTATTGCACGATTATTTATGAACTTTTAATCGGGAGTATTTCTTCATATTTTATCGGAGACAGTATAAAACAGTTCTCAATAACAATTGGTCTGACAATGACTGCAATGGGTATCGGTACGCTTATTTCAAGATTTTTTAACAAAAATCTTATTTATTGGTTTATTTTTGTTGAAATCGTATTGGCTGTAATAGGTGGATTATCTGTCCCTATACTTTATTTTATTTATGCTGTCCAATTTTTTTATTATCCGATAATGTGTTTTTTGATAATTGCAATCGGCACGTTAATCGGACTTGAAATTCCTTTATTGACACGTATTATGGAAGAATATTTTCAATTAAGGGAAAATATTTCAAATGTGCTTTCTCTTGATTATTTAGGGGCATTTTTGGCAAGTTTGGCATTCCCTTTTATACTTTTACCGTTTTTAGGAGTCTTTAACAGTTCTATTTCAACAGGACTTTTAAATCTTTTGGTAGGTGTTTTGACCTTTGTTTGGTTTAAGGACAAGCTTACACGTAAACGCAGACTAATGCTAAAAACGCAAGGTGTTTTAATTGCTATTTTGCTTGTAGGTTTATGGATATTTTCAAAGGAGATTGCTTTTCACTTGGAAAATTCAATGTATGATGACAGAGTTGTATTTTCTAAAAAAACTCCATATCAACAAATTGTAATAACAAAAAATAAAGCTGATGTCAGATTATTTATTGATGGGAATGTTCAGTTTTCAACCATTGACGAATATCGTTATCACGAACCGTTAATACATATTCCTATGAATTTAGTGAAACACAGAGAAAATATTTTAATTCTCGGCGGTGGAGACGGTTTGGCCGCAAGAGAAATTCTGAAATATCCCGAAGTAAAGCAAATTACAGTTGTTGATTTAGACAAGGAAATGACTGATTTGGCGGTAAAAAACAGGATTATGGCAGAATTAAACGAACACAGCTTTGAAAATCCGAAAGTTAAGATTTTGAATGAAGATGCATTTAAGTTTTTGGAAGATACAAAAGAATATTTTGATGTTATTATAATTGACCTGCCCGACCCGAATAATCAGTCATTGGCAAGACTTTACAGTAAAGAGTTTTATAAAGTTGTAAAACAAAAACTTGCAAAAAACGGTATTACAGTAACTCAGTCAACAAGTCCGTTTTTTTCACCCGAAGCGTATTGGTGTATAAATAAATCTTTGCAGGCCGCTGGTTTTAAATATACAAAACCTTACCATACTTATGTTCCTTCATTTGGTGATTGGGGATTTATTTTAGCGGGTAATAATCCGATTAACGAAAAAAATATAAAAATATCCGTTCCTACAAAATTTCTCGATGATAGTTCTATTGGAAGCTTATTTCACATAGAAAAAGATGTTAAGAGGGATAATATAAAAGCTTCTACCTTGGACAAGCCCGAAATTCTTAATTATTACTTAAACGGTTGGAGATACTGGAACTAAAATCCGAATTTTTTATTAAAAATTTATAGAACTCTGTTTTTTTGCGCTAAAATAATAATATAGGTACAGTAAGAAGGCAGGTATTATGTGGGATTATTCTGAAAAAGTTATGGATCACTACCGTAATCCGAGAAATGTCGGTAAAATTGATAATGCAGATGCGGTGGGCGAAGCAGGTTCTCTTGCTTGCGGTGATTCTTTAAAATTATATTTAAAAATTGAAAACGGTATTGTTATGGATGCGAAATTCCAAACTTTCGGGTGCGGCTCAGCTGTTGCAAGCTCAAGTATTTTAACAGAAATGATTATTGGAAAACCGATAGAAGAAGTCAGAAAAATTACAAATAAAGATATAGCTGACCAATTGGATGGACTTCCTCCTGAAAAAATGCACTGCTCGGTAATGGGACATGAAGCTTTGGAAGACGCTTTGAAAAATTACTTTAATGATGAAATGGAATTTAATTTGTCTGAAAAACAAGACAAATTGATTTGTCAATGCTTTGATGTTCACGAAAGCCAAATACTAGAGGCAATTGAGACAAATAAATTAAAAACCGTTGAAGATGTTACAAATTATACTAAAGCAGGAGGAGCTTGCGGTAAATGTAAATCTACAATTAAGTCTATTGTTGACGAATATTGGGCAAAACAGGATGCAGATAAACCTAAATTAACTCAAACTCAAAAGATTTTGAAAATAAACAGTGTTATTGAAAATCAAATTTCTCCTGAATTGCAAAAAGACGGCGGAGACATTGAGCTTGTGGATATAGTGGACAACAAAGTTTATGTAAAATTAAGAGGAAAATGCTCAGGCTGCAAAAATTCACATATGACCTTAAAAGTCTTTGTTGAACAAACTTTACAAGAAACTGTTTCAAAACAAATAGAGGTTATAGAGGTACAATAATGGACAAATTGATATACTTGGATAATAACGCAACAACAAAAGTTGACGAAAAAGTTTTGGAAGAAATGCTCCCATACTTGCAAAACGAGTACGCAAATCCGTCTAGTATGTATGACTTTGCAAAGAAATCTTCCAATGCTTTAAAAACGGCGCGTAAACAAGTGCAAGAATTTGTCGGAGCTGATAGCGAAAAAGAGATTATTTTTACCTCTTGCGGTTCGGAAAGCGCTAATACTGCTATAAAAGGTGTTTTAGCAAATAATAAAACAAAAAGACATATTATAACAACAGCCGTTGAGCATCCTTGTGTTTTAAATTTGTACCGTCAATATGAAAAACATGGCTATAAAGTTGATTACATAGGTGTAAACTCTCATGGTGAACTTAATTTAGAAGAACTAAAAGAAAAAATTACGGATGATACGGCACTCGTGTCTGTTATGTGGGCAAATAATGAAACGGGTATAATATTTCCTGTCGAAAAAATTGCAGAAATAGTAAAAGAAAAAAATCCGCATACAATGTTTTACGTTGACGCTGTTCAGGCGGCAGGTAAAATTCCAATGAACGTGAAAAATACCAAAATAGATATGATAGGTATTTCGGGACATAAATTTCATGCTCCAAAAGGTGTCGGGGCTTTGTACGTAAAATCAGGCACGATAATTTCACCTTTAATTAACGGCGGTCATCAAGAACGAGGCAGACGTGCAGGTACGGAAAATGTTCCTTATATTGTCGGCTTGGGCAAAGCTGCAGAGCTTGCTCAAAACAACTTGGATTACGAGTTAAAAGAAGTAAAACGCTTACGTGATAAGCTTGAACAAGGTATTGTAAAAAATATTTTTAATGCAAGACTTAACACAGCTCCTACAAACAGGGTGCCAAATACCACAAATATAGGTTTTCAATACATTGAAGGTGAATTGATATTGCTGCATTTAAGCGATATCGGTATTTGCGCAAGTTCAGGCAGCGCTTGCACATCAGGTTCACTTGAACCGAGTCATGTACTGCGTGCTATGGGAATACCGTTTACGGCTTTACATGGCAGTATAAGATTTTCTTTGAGCCGTTTTACAAAAGAAGAAGAAATTGATTACGTTATAGAAAAAATGCCTCAAATTATTGAAAAACTGAACAAAATATCACCATATCAAGACGAACTGGAAGCTTTAAAAAATTTGAAATAAAATATCCTCTTTATGTAGGTATAAAATTTTAAAAATTTATTCATAATGTATGTATGGAAAGAGATGAGAGCAAAAAAGAGCTTAGAAGTACAAATCCTTTTACCCTGCCTGATAAATTCAAACAGGCTACAAGTCCGTTCCATATAGACGGATACGATTCAACTATGTTAGAAGACAGAGCTTATCTCAAACTTGATGATGAGATGCTTAAACTGGAATATAGAATTAACCAATTGGAAGAGGACTTAATGATTATTAACGACGAAATTTTGGCGGCTATTAACATCGATGACAATTCAAGAACTGAATTTCTTCAAACTAAGAAAGAAAACATTAAAAAAGAACTTGAAAGACTTAACAACAAATATTTTGATATCGGTGCAATGTCAAAATTCACAACAATAATGAGTTATATTTTCAGAAGAAAATCTTCAAAAGAAAAAACTTTATTCCAAAAAATAAAATACTTAATTTCCAAGTATATTTTCTCGGCGATATCTAAACGTTTGCACTTTACTTTCAATTTGAAAGAATCTTTATCAAAATTGGCAGATATAAACAGAAGCGTTGACGAGTTGATTAGTCTTAGAATACCTTTTGGCGGTCTTACGGGAAGATATGAAAAATTAACAAATTATATTAACAAAGCAAATGATATTCATGCTCAAATCGCCAAAAATGTAAATGAATTTGAAAATAAAGATGAACTGCCTAAACTTAATTCAGCAGGCGGAGTTCTTGATATAAGCAGATAAGGATATAATCCAATTAGCACATAAAGGAAAAGCACAAAATATTTTGTGCTTTTTTCTGTTTGATTTATAATAAACATAGGATAATTTAAGGAGAAAAAGATGAATGAACTTTTGAAAAAGAGTGCAAGTGAGCAAAGAAAAGCTCTTTTGAATAAGGAAGTTTCGGCTGTTGAACTTGTAAATGCTACTTATGAACGTATTGAAGAAGTTGAAGATAAGGTTAAAGCTTTTAACTCTTTAACCAAAGATACAGCAATTGAAACAGCAAAAAAAGTCGATGAAAAAATTGCGCATGGTGAAGACTTACCTCTTTTGGCAGGTATTCCGCTTGTTTTGAAAGATAATATGAATCTTGTAGGTTCTAAAACAACAGCTTCAAGCAAAATTTTGGAAAATTTTGTTTCACCATACAATGCAACAATTACCGATAAATTGTTAAATAATTTAGTGCCGATTATCGCAAAAGCAAACTTGGATGAATTTGCAATGGGTTCATCAAATGAAAATTCAGCATTCGGAAAGGTTCATAATCCTTGGAATTTGAATAAGGTTCCTGGCGGTTCTTCAGGCGGTTCGGCAGCTTCTGTTGCTGCTTGCGAAGCAACATTATCACTGGGCTCCGATACAGGCGGAAGTATTCGTCTACCTGCAAGTTTTTGCGGTATTGTCGGAATGAAACCAACTTACGGTCGTGTTTCAAGATACGGTTTAATTGCATTTGCATCTTCATTAGACCAAATAGGTCCTTTTGCAAGAACAGTTGAAGACGCTGCAACATTATTAGAAGTTATTGCAGGTCATGACCCTAAAGATTCTACATCAATTGATGCTCCTGTTGAAGATTATACAAAATCTTTAAATAACGACATAAAAGGCAGAAAAGTAGGCGTAATAAAAGAACTAATGGGCGAAGGCTTAACCGACGACGTTAGAAAAGCTGTTGAACTTGCTATTGAAACATACAAGCAACAAGGCACTGAAATCGTTGAAGTTTCTTTACCAAGTTTAAAATACTCTATCGGTATTTACTACATTCTTGCAACTGCTGAGTGTAGTTCAAATTTGGCAAGATTTGACGGCGTAAAATACGGTTACAGATATCCTGACGCTCAAAACTTACTTGATATGTATACAAAAACACGTGCAAAAGGTTTCGGACCTGAAGTAAAAAGAAGAATAATGCTTGGTACTTATGCGTTGTCTTCAGGATATTATGATGCTTACTATAAAAAAGCTCAACAAATGAGAAGACTTGTAAAAGAAGATTTTGACAGAGTATTTAAGGACGTTGATATTCTTATTTCTCCAACTTGTCCAAATACCGCTTTTGATATCGGAGCAAGAACGGAAGATCCTTTAGCTATGTATTTGACGGATATTGCAACTATTTCCGCAAATTTAGCAGGTATCCCCGGAATAAGTGTTCCTGCCGGATTTGATTCTGACGGTATGCCGATTGGTTTGCAAATTTTGGCTCCTCAAATGAAAGAAGCTGATTTGTTCAATTTCTCTTATAAATTTGAACAAGCTCACGATTTTTATAAACAAATCGCAAATGTATAAATACAACAATAAACAAACAAAGCGGGCGGATTTTTTAAATC
>CAJOPF010000023.1 GCA_905236205.1 Candidatus Gastranaerophilales bacterium | reverse complement strand
AAAAGAATTAAGACATGTTGTTCGTATCGACACGAATGACGTAGTGTTTATTAAATTTCCTTATTTCCTTCCCTATACACAAATTTTGACGGTTATTTCTTCGGAAATAACCTTTTTTTTAGCCCGAGCAGAGGCATGAACGAAGTGAAAGCCGAACATCAATAACAAAAATGTTGAATTTTTGTTTTGATGTGAGCGTTGCTGTTTATTGCGAGGGCGTATTTGATTAAAAAGGGTTTCCTTATTTCCCTCTACCGACTATGTCGGTACCCTCATCTGTAAGGCTCGTAAACTCGCCAACATCTGATTTGTCATGCAACAATACTTAATTGTTGCGTTCGGCAGAGTCTATACACAAATTTTTAACCGCCGTTGGCGTTTTTTTTGCCCATAAAAGCAAAAAACATAATTACTACTCACGACTCACTATTCACTACTCACCACTCACTACATCCGTATCTTGGTAATTTTAAACACATGGCAATTTTCATGAGACTTTTTACTTTATATAAATATAGGAAAGGTGTGTTTTGAAATTAACTAACTTTACAAATCCTCAAATAGGATTTAAAGCTGCGCAGGTTAACATTGTTGCTATGTCTGATAATCATGGTAATGTTCATAACTTGCCTAAATTAGTTGGTACTATTGAGCAAAACAGAGGGGATATCTTCAAAAAAGCTGATGAAAAAAGCACTCTTAATATGTTTGCAATTGCGGGTGATTTTTTCATGAATCCTAAAAAAACAGGTTATATGACTAAACCTGAACTTTCTAATGGTGATATTCAAGCTAATTTCTTAGATAAAGTTGTTAATACAGTTAAAAGAATAGTTAAAAATAATTTTGACACAGTATATGCTCCCGGTAACCACTGCTACGACGGCGGGGACGAATTTTTATACGGCAAATTAAAAGATGAACCTGTTAAAACTCTTGTAACTAATGTTGATTTGGAAAAATCACCGCTTGTTTCAGGTTTGATGAAAGACCATAAAGATATTGTTAAATCTATGGTTTACGAAGTTCAAGATGATAAAAATCCTGATTTAAAACATGACGTGTTATTTATGGGTGTTACAATTCCTTGTTTGAAAGGTAAATTAAAACAAACAGAATTGTACGATAACAGCAATAAAAAAGATACGCAACTTTCAGAACAAGATTTGCAAAACACTTTTGCAGCTTTAAACAAAGAAGTTCAAGCATTTAAAGAAAAACATCCAAAAGGAGCCGTTGTTCTTCTTTCTCACATGGGCGCTCCTATTTCTAAAATGATTGAAAAGAATGTTCCTAATATCAACTTTATTTTAAATGGTCATGACCACACAAGAGATAATGCTGATGACGGAAAAACTTTAATCAATTCTTTAGGTAAAGATAATGAAATTATCAAATCAGTAAACTTCAGATTTAATGATGACGGTGATTTGGAAGATATTGGTTACAATATGTTTATTACCGAAGAATATGATGAAAACAGAGATGTTAAAGAATTTTTAAACAAGAATTTTGAACAAGACGTAAAACCTTTGGTTAACATGAAGGGCGCTAGTGAATTAGAATATTCTGACAAAATTCGTTACGCTAATACAGAATTAACAAACTTCTTAACTTCTTCAATTATGGAAGAAGCTCAAAAAGAAATTTCTGATTTATCATCAGTAGCACTTCAATCATCATACATAAGAGGCGGCGTTAAACAAGGTTCTACAAACTTGAACTTGTTAAAAATATTCGACGGTATTGATGTTGAATCTCAAAATCTGAATGTTGGTACAGTTAAAGGTGCTGATATGGTTGATATAATTTCTAAAAATGTATTATCAAACTTGGAAGCTCCTACAAGAAACACTTTAATCCAATGGTCTGATTTCCAAGTTAACAGAACAATGATTGAAGACATAAAGAATGGTAAATCCGATAAAACTTACGCTGATGCAGTAAAATGCAGAAACCAAAAAACAGGTGAGTTTGAAGATATAGATTTGAATAAAGATTACAAAGTTCTTTTGTCAAACAAAATGCTTTCTAAAAAGGATTTTGCAGGAGTAAAAGATAACTTCACATCAATCGGTAAAAATTATGATGATTTCTTCAGAGCAAATATTATCGGTAAAAACTTTGAAGTTGATGCAAATGCTCCAAAAGTTAAGGAACAAAGGGTTTTATAATCTTAAAGTATAATGTTTGAAAAAAAGTCGGTCGTTTTATCTAATGAAACGACCGACTTTATCTTTTATGATAGAGTTGTAAATCCTCAACTCTTTTGATTGCTCTATCGCCCGTACATGACGTATGGGCTTTTCTTTTACTTTATTGCGATGTAAAATTTGTACATCGTTTTGATGTCAACCTCATCATTTTCTATTGCATTTATAATTTCGTTTTTTATATCGGTTTCTTTTTTATAATAATCAAAATCAAACAAATCTTTAGCTTTAACATTTAAAGCAGTAAGCAAATTTGACAAAGTTTCAGCAGTAATGAAATTATATCCGCACTCAATTTTACTTAAATTTCTTTCACCTATACCGATTTTTTCCGATAGCTGTTCTTGGGTGAATCCTCTTTTTATGCGTAGTTCTTTAATTTTTTTCCCTAAAAGCTTCTTTATATTATCTTTGTCCATATTCTTTATTTTATAAAATAAATAAAACTTTATAAGTATCTCATAAGCTCTATACATGTTGACAAAAAGTTTTAAAAATATATAATAGAGTGTATAAGATAGAACTATAAAAAAAAACAGGCTTTATAAATGGAAACATATAAAAAAGACATTCCAGAAGAATATCTTTTTTTAAGAGAACTTGAAAAAAAGAACTTTTCAAAATATTTAAGAAAATTAGCAAACAAACTGGCAGGCAAGACGGTAATATTTTATGGTGCTGGCAGCTATTTTAACACTATAAATGAGTATTACAATTTAAATTGTTTAAATATTTTGGGAATATCTGATATAAAATTCAATGATGGTAATTGTGGTAAATTTTACAAAGAATACAAAGCTATATCTCCTGATGAAATTATAAAAGTAAATCCTGATTATGTTTTATTAACTACGAGATATTGTTTTAATTTGGGATTAAGTCTTATTCACAAATTTTCAGGGACAAAAATTCAGGTAAAACCTCTTGTTAAAAAAGGTTTTTTTGAGCTTTTAAATGGGGGTTAAAATGTGGTTTGCTTGGGATTTGTTATTAGCACAAAGATTATTTATTTTTAAACTGTTTGAACTTCTACAACCGTTTTTTTTGAAGGATATTTTGTTAATTGCAGATTCTTTTGGTGAAAATGCAGATTTAATAAATTCAACTCCACTCGTTGAATATTGCATAAAAAATAAATTTAAGTGCAAATTTGTATATAATTACAATAATAAATCTTTTTATCCTATTTCAGGTGTAACTATTAATTTTAACAAAAAGAATGAAGATTTTATGCCATGTTTATTTTGGACTCTTTTAAGAACTCATACTTTAGTGCGTTCATGTACGTTTTTATCTTATTTTGATGAATATTTTGCAAAAAATAAATATATTAATTATGTATTTTCGCAACATGGACCATCGTTATTGAAAGATATAGGATTAATGGGACATAAAAAGGATATTTATAATTATGTTATAACTTCAAGTGAAATTGAAAATCAAATATTTTTAGATAAAAATTTTGATAAATTGCAACTTATACCTACCGGATTAATAAGATATGATAAGTTAGAAAAAAAAGAACACAATGCTAAAAATATTTTTATAATGTTCACTTGGCGAAAGTATCTTAATAATCAAAATTATTATGCTTCTTTTTATCACGAAAAAATTTGTTTATTACTAAAAAACAAATCTTTTATAAATTTTATACAAGAAAATAATATTCAATTGACATTTGCTTTACATCCTTGTATAGACAGAATAAAAAATTTACTTGAAAATTTGCAAACACTTTTTAAGTTTGAAAATATTAAATTTATATATACCAGAGAAATATCAAAATATATAGGAAAAAGCGATTTGCTTATAACAGATTATTCCAGTGTATTTTTTGATTTTGCATATTTAGATATACCAATAATCTTTTATAGATTTGATTATGATAGATTTACAAAAAAAGAACTAATATTTGAAGGTATTCCTGATTTAAAATCCAAAGATAAATACATTTATAATGTTTGCTACGATGAAAATGAAGTTATAGAAAAGGTAAAATACTACACAGAAAATAATTTTAAACTTGAAAAAGAAAATAAAGAAAAAAATAGAAAATTATTTGATTGCATAGAAAAAGGTAAATGCTGTGAAAATTTCATAAAATTTATAGATAAAACAAGGAGTAAAAATGAATAAAATTATGTCCAATTTTAAAAAGTTTATTAAATTAATAATATTAAGAATAAAAGGTGTATTATAATGATAACATTGAATAAGGCAGAAGAATTGCAACCTGCTTTTTTAAATAATAATATTGCAATTTGTCTTTCTTCTACACCAGATTGGGTTAAAATTGCAGGAGTAACAATTACATCAATAAAAAAACATGCTAATAGAAAAAATAATTATGACATTGTAATATTAGAAGAAAATGTTAGTGAAGAAGATAAAAATAGGTTGGAAAAATATAATTCCAAAAATTTTTCAGTAAGATTTTTTAATTTATATGAATACTTAAAAAGTATAAATTTTATTTTAAATCCTGATTTAACAGTTGCAGCATTTTATAGATTGTTAATACCAAATATTTTTAAAAATTATAAAAAAGTTCTATATATTGATATTGATACTATATTACAGAAAGATATTGCAAATGTATATTTTAGCAATATTGAAGAATATCAAATTGGTGCAATTAAAGATTTTCATATAATTTATAATTTATATCCGAAAAACAAAAGTTATTTTGAAAATGATTGCAATCTTGATGATATTAATAATTATTTTAATAGTGGTGTTCTTCTTTTTAACATTGAAAAAATGTTAAAAAATAAAAATATTGTAGATGAATTTTTACAAATAGCATATTCAAGATATTTTAAATATTCAGATCAGTGCGTACTGAATATTTATTACAATAAAAATAAAAAGCTATTAAAATTATTAGATAATACAAACAATTATTATTTTTCAAAAAAAATGTTCAAAAGGTTTTCTAAAAAATTTTTGTTGAAATATTTAAAACTAAAATCAAAAGCAAACATTTTGCATTATCTATCAACAGATAAGCCTTGGAGAGATATTTCAAAATCATTATATGCTGGTACTTGGTGGTATTATGCTTTATTTTCACCATTTTTTAAAGAAATTTGTATTGAATGGTTTTATTTTAATTTTAAAAAATACATTGTCGCTTATAAACTTTGTAAAATATAATAAAATAAATTATATAAAGATTAAAAACACTCCGAATAAATTTATTCGGAGTGTTTTTTATGTTCACTATCCGGACTCGTTTTCAACTTTACCTCTCACAAAACAATTCACTGGATTGTTTTGTTCGGCAGAGTGCAAATCCGCTGTCTTGGATTATTCGGGTACGCACAGCCTGCTTACTCATTCAAATTGCTATCGCAATTTTTAAATTCGTAATCGGCTGTTTGCACTTACGGGTTTCACTCACTTCGTTCGTTTCACCCTACCGAAAATCCGCTATTTCATCAATTCGCCGACTGATTTGTAAACAGCCATACGTTTTGCAGCATCTTCTTCTGCTTGAGAGTATAGAGCTTCTGCAGCTTCTGGGTTCGTTTTCATCAATGATTTATAACGACCTTCGCTTCTGATGAAGTCTTGGTAGCTGCCTTGAGGATCTTTTGCATCCCAAGTAAACGGAGTTTCGTTTGCAGGATTATATCTGTATAATGGGAAGTAACCTGCTTCAACTGCACGTTTT
>CAJOPF010000022.1 GCA_905236205.1 Candidatus Gastranaerophilales bacterium | reverse complement strand
CCTTATTTCCTTCCCTATACACAAATTTTTAACCGCCATTGGCGGTTTTTTTTTGCCCACAAAAGCAAAAAAAGTTCCTTATTTCCCTCTCACGCAACAATACTTAATTGTTGCGTTCGGCAGAGTCCTATACACAAATTTTTAACCGCCGTTGGCGTTTTTTTTGCCCACAAAAGCAAAAAAAGTTCCTTATTTCCCCTCTCACAAAACGATACTTAATCGTTTTGTTCGGCAGAGTCTATACACAAATTTTTAACCGCCGTTGGCGTTTTTTTGCCCATAAAAGCAAAAACATAATTACAACTCACAACTCACCACTCACTACTCACAAACTTTACGCTTTGCCTATTCCGTAGTACGTAAATCCGTCTTCTATAAGGTGTTTTCTGTCGTAAATATTTCTGCCGTCAAAAATTAGCGGAGTTTTAAGTTTGTTTTTTATTATTTTAAAATCAGGTCGTCTAAATTCGTTCCATTCTGTTAAAAGCAATAAAGCATCTGCCGTATCCAGTGCGTCATAAGCATTTTTTGCATAGGTTATTTTATCTTTGAAGTGGAATTTTGCACTTTCTATTGCTTTAGGGTCATAAGCTTGAATTTTAGCGCCCTTTTCAAGCAGGGCATTGATAATCGTAATAGAAGGAGCTTCTCTCATATCATCTGTTTTTGGTTTGAACGCAAGTCCCCAAACAGCAAATGTTTTTCCGTTAATATCGTTATTGTAATGTTTTAAGATTTTTTCAACAAATAACTTTCTTTGGAGTTGATTTATATTATCTGCGGCGCTCAGCATTTGGGTGTCGCAGTCATTTTCTTTGGCTGTTTTTAAAAGAGCTTTTACGTCTTTTGGAAAACAGCTTCCGCCATAACCCAACCCCGGGAATAAGAATTGGGAACCGATACGTTTGTCGGAACACATTCCTATTCTTACCATTTCCGCATCAGCACCGATTTTTTCACATATATTTGCAATTTCATTTGCGTAAGATATTTTTACCGCCAAAAATGCATTAGATGCGTATTTTGTCATTTCTGCAGATTTTACGTCCATAATAATTACCGGATTACCTGTTCTTACGAATGGAGCGTAAAGTTCCTGCATAATTTTTGTTGCTTTTTCTGAGTTTGAACCGACTACAACTCTGTCAGGTTTTAGAAAATCATCAACAGCTGCGCCTTGTTTCAAAAATTCAGGGTTTGAAACAACGTCAAAAGTGTGATTTGTTTTTGATTTAATAATTTCCGTTACTTTATCCGCTGTTCCGACAGGCACTGTCGATTTGTCAACAACTATTTTATAGTCGTTCATGGCTTCGCCGATACTTTCGGCTACTTGGCAGACATATTTTAAATCAGCGGAGCCGTCTTCGCCTTGAGGGGTTCCGACTGCAATAAAGCAAATTAAAGATTTTTTAACCGCATTTTTTAAATCGGAAGAAAATTCCAAACGTTTTTCAGCAACATTTGTTTTTATCAATTCTTCCAAACCTGGTTCAAAAATCGGAACAATACCTTGTTTAAGTTTATCGAGTTTTTCTTCGTTGTTATCAACACAAATTACATTATTTCCCATTTCCGCAAGACAAGTTCCCACAACAAGTCCTACATATCCTGTACCTATGACGCAAATTTCCATTTCATACTCCTTTGACAAAATTATAGCACAATAAAAAAGGTTTGACAGCGATTTTTATTTTAAGTATGATGTTTTGAGGTAGTTAATATGAAAAAACGAAAAATATTAGTTTATTGTCTATTATTTGTTTTTTTGGCTTTAGTTGCTTTTATGGCTAATTTTAAAGATTTTAGCTTAAAGCCTTTATTTACAAAATCTGCTAATACGAAAATGAGTATTTCTGCGGGACATTTGTATGATGCAGAAACACCTAAGCCTGATATCAAAATAGAGAAAGAATTGTTAGGAACCTATTTTGTAAATACAAAAAAGGGTAATGTAGAAAAGACCTTTTATAAAATTTCCAATTCTGACAAGTATGGCATTATTGACGAAAAAGGGAACAAGATTTCAGCCTTTGTATATGATGAAATTATTGATTTTGACGCAAAAAATGGACTGTTTAAGACAAAAGCTAATAAAAAAACAGGGCTGTTAAATTTAAAAAACGGAGCGGTTATCCCTGCAAAATATCAGGACATAGAAAAGACTTCTAATGAAGATATAGTTCTTTTGCGTAATTATAAGTACTACGGACTTTACGATATTAAAAACGGAATCAGAATTTTAAAACCGTTTTATCAAAAATTGGTTAATTATGATAAATTCAACTGGAAAATTTATTTTGGTAAAAAAGTCGGTTTACTATACTGCAAAAATGGAAAAGCTGTTATAGTTAAACCTAAATACGACGAACTTGATCCGTACAAAAAAGCGTTTATCACTTATCTTGGCGAAAAAGTCGGCTTAATTGCCTCTGACAGAGGTTTAGTTTTAACAGAACCTTTATATGATTTTATAGAATTGATAAGTGATGTAAATTCGCCTGTACAAGTATACAGAACAAATGTTGATAAAAGGTACGGAGTTATTTTTTATTCAGAAAATGACGGTCTGACTGTAATTTCACCGATATATGATGCTGTTGAATATAAAGGCAGAGTGAATGTTTTATCTGGTGGATATTGGCGCATATTAGATAACAAAGGTAATGTAGTAACAAGGTAAAATGCTTGAAGATATTTTAAAAAGCAAAAACTGTTTTAAACTTATTTGCGGAGCAGGAAATGAAAATTTGGAAGAAGTTGAAAAGCTGGTTTTCTTGTACTCAAAGGCAGGTTGTAATTTTTTTGATGTAAGTGCAAATACTGATGTTATAAGAGCGGCAAAAAGGGGATTGCAAAAAGCAGGAATAGCCGAAAACAGATATCTGTGTGTTTCTGTCGGAGTAAGCGGAGATACGCATGTTAGCAAGGCTTTTATAAATCAGGAAAAGTGCAAAAGATGCTTTAAGTGTTTTTCTGTTTGCCCTCAATCGGCAATAAAAAGTTGTATTGTGGATGAGTTAAAATGTGTAGGCTGCGGCAGATGTCAAAGAATTTGTGCCTATGATGCTTTGGAAATCAAGACTTGTCCGACAAATTTAGAAGAAAATTTACCGAAAATTATTGCGGAAGGTGTTGATTGTATTGAGTTACACGCAACTTCAGACGTTGAAGATGAGGTATTGTCAAGCTGGAAATTCATAAATGAAAGTTTTGACGGGCTTACAAGTATTTGTCTTGGCAGAACAAAACTTTCAGATGAAAAATTTATTGAACGGATAAAAAAAATGCTTGAACTGAGTAATAAGAGTGCAATAATAGTTCAAGCCGACGGTATTTCAATGAGTGGTGAAATTAACGATTATAACGCTACGCTTCAGGCTGTTGCAGCAGGGGATTTGGTAAGAAAAGCAAAACTGCCCGTATATGTTTTAATTTCAGGCGGTACAAATTCAAAATCAAAAGAGCTGGCTAAACTTTGTGAAGTTGATATAAACGGTGTTGCAACAGGTTCTTATGCAAGAAAAATTGTAAAAGATTATTTATGTGATAAAATGAGTTTTGACGAGGCTTTAAAAATAGCAACAGAACTTGTGAAATCATGTTAAAAGAACTACTGGATATAAAAAAAATAGGTGTAAGCGGTGTAAAACTTGAGTATGAGAGTGAGTTTTACGACGAAAAATCTGCGTATGCATTGTCAGAGTTAGTTCACAGAGTTGGTTTGGATTTATGTGTAAAACTTGGCGGTTTTTCTTCAATTCAGGATTTGCACATGTGTAAAAAATTATGCGCTAACTCAATTGTTGCACCTATGGTAGAATCAAAATATGCAGTTGAAAAGTTTTTAGCTTGTATAAACGAGGTTTACCGTAAAGGGTATCCTGAATTGTTTTTGAATATAGAATCTAAAACGGCATTTGAAAATATTGAAGATATCTTATCTGTATGTGATAAAAGAATTTCAGGATTAGTTTTGGGCAGAAGCGATTTAATCCGTTCTTTAGGCATTGAAAATCCTGATGATGAGGTAGTTTTATCTTATTGCTTGCGATTATCAGAGTTGTGCAAGGAACTTGACAAGAAATTTATAATAGGCGGCAAAATAAATTCCGATTCTATCGATTTTATTTCAAAAATACCATATTTATCTGCAATAGAAACCCGAAAAGTTATTTTTGATGTTTCTTCATTAAATGAAACTAATATAAATGAATTTTTACAATTTGAATTAAAATCGTTGCAGTTTAAAAATTCAATATACAAAGAAGATGTTAAAAGAATAAAATTTATACAAAAATCATTAGAAGAAAAAGAATTGGTAAACAGTCAGATATGAAAATTCTTGTAACAGGTGCAAACGGAATGTTTGGTCAGGACTTGTGTCCTATACTTGAAGATGCGGATTTTGTCGACGAAGTTATTGAAACAGATATTGAAACTCTTGATATAACAAACGAGTTACAAGTGAAAAGTTTTATAAAAGAAGAAAATCCTGATATCGTAATTCATTGTGCCGCATATACAAATGTCGATAAAGCTGAAAATGAACAGGAACTTGCAGAGAAAATAAATGTACAAGGAACCGAAAATATAGCTAAGGCTTGCAAAAGTGCAGATGCAATATTAGTTTTAATCTCTACGGATTATGTGTTTGACGGAGAAAAAAAAGAAAAGTATTTAACCGATGATAAGCCAAATCCTATAAATGTTTACGGCAGAACAAAGTTTGAAGCGGAAAAAGTTGTTCAAAAAATATGTGATAAGTATTATATAGTACGAACTAGCTGGTTATACGGTCATCATGGTAAAAATTTCGTTGAAACAATGCTGAATTTGGCAAAAGAAAACAAGGAAATAAAAGTTGTGGATAACCAGACAGGTTGCCCTACATGGACAGTAGATTTGTCGGAAGCTTTGACTGATTTGCTCGAAGAAAATCCGCAATACGGTATATACCATATATGCGGAAGTGGTGAAACTTCTTGGTATAATTTTGCAAAAGAAATATTTAAAATTGCAAATACGAATGCAAATTTAATACCTTGCAAAGATTATGAATATAATGCAAAGGCAAAACGTCCGAATTACTCTGTATTGGAAAATAACGGAGTTTGCGGCAGTTGGAAACATTCTTTAAAAAAGTATATGGATTTAAGAATTGATTAGAAAGGATATGTAAATGAAGGGCATAGTATTAGCAGGCGGAGCAGGAACGAGACTTTATCCGTCAACAATTGCAGTATCAAAACAATTGCTGCCTATTTATGACAAACCTATGGTTTACTATCCGATTTCTGTTCTTATGCTGGCGGGCATAAAAGATATTTTAATAATTTCTACACCGTCGGATTTACCTAATTTTGAAAAAGTACTTGGTGACGGTTCAAAATTCGGAGTGAATTTTACTTACAAAGAACAGCCGTCTCCTGACGGTTTGGCGCAAGCTTTTATCTTGGGCGAAAATTTTATCGGTAACGATAGTGTTGCTTTGATTTTAGGTGATAATATTTTTTACGGTCCAAAATTTTCGGGACAATTGAAGTCTGTTGTTGAAAAAATTGAAAATAAAGGCGGAGCCGCAATTTTTGCCTATAAAGTAAAGGATGCAAACAGATTTGGTGTTGTTGAATTTGACGAAGCCGGTAATGCGCTTTCAATAGAAGAAAAACCGCAAAACCCAAAATCCGATTTTGCCGTTACAGGCTTATATTTTTACGATAATTCGGTCGTTGATTATGCAAAAACTTTAAAACCTTCTGCAAGAGGTGAATTAGAAATTACCGATTTGAATAAAATTTATCTGGACAAAAATGCTCTTTGTGTTGAGCAGTTGGGCAGAGGTTTTGCTTGGCTTGATACTGGTACGCATAATTCGTTAATACGTGCGTCTCAATATGTCCAAACTGTCGAAGAAAATCAAGGTATCAAAATAGCTTGTCTTGAAGAAGTTGCTTACAGAATGGGGTATATCAGCAAACAAATGCTAAAAAATGTCATTTCGGAATATGTAAATAATGAATATTTAGAGTATATAGAAAAAATATTAGAGGAATAAATGAGAATAGGAATTAAACAATTTTCTGACCAATTGGAGCAGTATAAAGACGATTTAATTAACTTCAAAGACAAATACGATTACATAGAATTATATGTGTATCCTGCGCAGATGGAGAAACTTCAGGGATGGACAGATTTAAAAAACAAATATAATATAGCTTTTACTGTTCATGCTCCTCATTTTAGCCAGCACGTTAATTTAGCTGATAAGTCCTATTTTGAGTATAACAGAATGGTTTATGAACAGGTTAATGCCTATGCAAAAGCGTTAGATGCCGAATACACTGTCGTGCATGGCGGAATGGACGGCAGTGTTGAAGAAATTGTAAGGCAGATAGAAATAATAAAGCCTTACAAAATGCGTATAGAAAATAAGCCTTATGTTGCTCCGAGAAAACCTGATACAATGGTTTGCAGGGGGGCAACCGTTGAAGAAATAAAATTTATACAAGATAATTATGATTGCGGTTTCAATCTTGATGTCGGACACGCATTTTGTTCTGCTGTTTCACAAAAAATAAATCAACTTGAGTATGTAAAACAATTTTTGGAATTAAACCCTGACTCTTATCACATAAGTGACGGTATTTATAATGACAGAATAGATATTCATTATCACTTGGGAGATGGTGATTATGAATGGAATAAAATATTTCCGCTTTTGGATAAGAATTTGAATTGGACACTTGAAACAATTACTAAAAACAACAAAGACGGTTTAAGTAAAGTTGTTAGTGATATTAAATTTATAAAAGAACATTAAAACTATTTATCAAGTGATAAATACCAATTATAGAAATCTCTTATACCTTGTTCAAGTTCGATTTTTGGCTCCCAGCCTAATTCTTTAATATGAGTTGCGTCCATTAGTTTTCTTGGAGTTCCGTTTGGTTTTGATTTGTCGTAAACAATTTCACCGTCAAATCCGACAACTCTCTTTACTATTTCAAACAAATCTTTCAATTGAATATCGTCGCCTTTTGTTATATTAACAAGTTCTCCGACTTCATCATAATCTTTGTTCATTAAAAGATATACGCAAGCATCAGCTAAATCGTCAGAACACATCATTTCTCTGTAAACTGAGCCGTCACCCCAAAGAACAATTTTATCTCTGAATGCGCCAAGTTCATTCAAGATTTCTTCAACGTTATTATCATTAACCTTTTCATCTAAACCCCAACCTAATTTATAGCGGCTTATATCACGTTTTATAGCTTCAAAATCACCGTTTTTAAGTAATTTTGCAAGATGAAAACGTCTCAAAATCATTGGAAGAAGATGAGCTGTTTCCATATTAAAATTATCACCTATTCCATATTGATTAGTCGGCATTGCAGAAATAAAGTTAGTTCCGTATTGTTGGTTATAGTATCTGCATAATTTGATTATTGATATTTTTGCAAGTGCGTAAGCTTCGTTTGTTTTTTCTAATTCTGATGTTAACAAGCAGCTCTCTTTCATCGGTTGTGGTGCTAATCTTGGATAAATACAAGAAGAACCGAGATTTAAAAGCTTTTTAACTCCGTATTTGTAGCTGGCATGAACGATATTTGTACCTATCATTAAATTTTGGTATATAAATTCTGCGGGATATGTAGAATTTGCCATAATACCGCCGACTTTTGCCGCTGCAAGAATTACATATTCAGGTTTTTCTGCTGCAAAAAAATTTTCAACGGCCTGCTGGTTACATAAATCAAGTTCACTGTGAGTTCTTGTTATTATGTTTGTAAAACCTTCTTTTTGAAGTCGTCTTAGTATTGCGCTTCCGACTAAGCCTCTATGACCTGATAAGTAAATTTTAGAATCTTTTTTCATAACTGCCATAATAATTTCCTCTTATATTTTTATTATACATTAAACATTTTTATCGTATAATTTCAATACGGAGATTACAGATGAAAAAGAAGTATGATTTTATTGTAAGTATAGGAGAAGCTTGTATTTGCTCCGAATCTTTACGAAAATCCTTATTGCAAATAAAGTCTTATCCTTTTGATTGGATTTTGAGCCATGATATTTTGACAAATTTAGATATCGTTTTAAATGATTTCAACGATTTTTTAAACAAAGATTATCTTCAAGAAAAATGCGTAAACAAACCGAATGACGACAACTAAAGAAATTGGAGCTATATCTACACAAATACGAAGTATAAATTGGATTTTATCCATGATTTCAGATACAACGTTGATTTTGAAGATAATTATCCGCGTGTTTTTGAAAAATACCAAAGACGAATTGACAGATTTTATACATCCATTGAAAATTCAAAGAACGTCTTGTTTATATAGAAAGACCAAAAACTAATGAACAGTTACAGGATTTGAATTTGCTTGTTGAATATCAAAAGAAATTGGCGGCAAAATTTCCTGATAAAAATATAGATATTCTTTATTTTAGACACGATTGGGAAGAAAATATAAAAAACGTATTGAAACGCGATTATCGGATAATGTAATTTATTGTCAATTTTATTATTCAAAATATCCGAAAGAAGTAGAAAAAATTGTAGGTCATTATTTTGCTATAATAAAAACATTAAAATCTAAAGCATCATTGAATATTCCTATTTGGAGAAAAATAATAAATCCGCTAATCGTTTTAAAATTGACTTTAAAAAAATATCTGAAATAAAAAATGAGGGCGTTCAAATCAGAACACCCTCGTTTTTTTTGCTATTATTTTAAACTTCTTGCGGAACAAGAACGTTGTAGCCTTGTTCTCTTAATGTTTTTTCTTTCTTTGCTAATTCAAGGTCATTTGCAACCATATCTTTTACAAGAGCTTTCAAATCGTAAGTTGGTTTCCAGCCTAATTCCGTTCTTGCTTTTGTGCTGTCGCCCAACAATAAATCAACTTCTGCAGGACGGAAATAACGAGGGTCAACTTCTATCAATGTTTTACCTGTTGCTTTGTCGATACCTTTTTCGTCAACGCCTGTTCCTACAAATTCGAGGTCAATACCCAATTCGTCAAAAGTCATTTTACAAAAATCTCTGATAGATGTTGTTACACCTGTTGCAAGAACGTAGTTATCAGGATGATCTTGTTGAAGTATTCTCCACATACCTTCTACGTAGTCTTTTGCGTGTCCCCAGTCACGTTTTGAATCAAGGTTTCCTAAGTACAACTTATCTTGCAGACCGACTTTAATTTTTGTAGCTGCCATTGTAATCTTACGTGTTACGAAGGTTTCACCGCGTCTTGGAGATTCGTGGTTGAATAAAATACCGTTTGATGCGAAAATTCCGAAACTTTCTCTGTAGTTTACACAAATCCAGTATGCATATAATTTTGCAACTGCATAAGGTGAACGAGGATAGAACGGAGTTGTTTCTTTTTGTATAGGCTCTTGAATTAAGCCGTACAATTCAGAGGTTGATGCTTGATAGAATTTAGTTTTCTTTTCAAGCTTATTCATTCTGATTGCTTCTAAAAGTCTCAATGTACCCAAAGCGTCGCAATCTGCAGTATATTCAGGACAATCCCAAGAAACTTTTACGTGTGATTGAGCTGCAAGGTTATAAATTTCATCAGGCTCAATGTCGTGAACCAGTTTAGTAAGGTTTGAAGAATCCGATAAATCTCCGTAGTGTAAGATAAATCTTGAATCTTTGTTATGAATATCTTGGTATAAGTGGTCAATTCTTGATGTATTAAAAGAGGAAGAACGTCTTTTAATACCATGGACTTCATATCCTTTCTCCAACAACAGTTCTGATAAGTAAGAACCGTCTTGACCTGTAACACCTGTTATTAAAGCCTTTTTCATTTCCTTCTCCTTGCTGTATCAATAATAAAATGTTCATGGATATTTTATCATGAAAATATTTTATGGTAAAATATTTTCAAGGAGAAATAATGGAAGACTTAGTTAAAAAGATTGAATATAAAGGTAAAACTTTAGCGATAATAATAAAAAATGATTATTCAAAAGATGGTGTTGAATTTTTTACGCCTAACGATTTTTCACAGCAGCTTGCTTATATGAAACACCCGAAAGGCAAAAGAATTGATGCTCACACTCACAATATCGTAAAAAGAGAAGTTTCTTTTACAAAAGAAGTTCTCATTATCAAAAAAGGCAAATTGAGAGTTGATTTTTACGAAGATGACCAAACATATATTGAAAGTCATATTATAGAAAAAGGAGATATAATTCTTCTTGCTTTTGGCGGACATGGTTTTGAATGTCTTGATGAAGTTGAAATGATTGAAATAAAACAAGGACCATATTTGGGCGATCAGGATAAAGTTAGATTTACCGGAGTGGGTAGCAGTGAGGTTGTTTTGTGTGAGTAGTGAATTGTGAATAGTGAGTTGAAACAATGAATTATCAAGATTTGGATTGTTGGAAATTATCTGTGGATTTAGTTATTGATGTATATAAATTGACCTCAGATTTTCCTATGAATGAGAAATTTAATCTTGTTTCACAAATAAATCGTGCGGCAGTTTCAATTCCGTCTAATATTGCAGAAGGCTCAGCTCGACAAAGCGATAAAGAAATGATACAGTTTTTACATGTAGCTCTTGGCTCTGCTGCCGAGCTGGAAACTCAATTGATTATAGCTAAAAAATTGGGGTATAAAGTTGATACAAATATTTATGATAAAATAGTAGATGTAAAAAAAGTTATATTAGGATTAGTAAGATATCTGAAAGATAAAAAGGATAAATAATAATGTCTATTCACAATTCACAACTCACAATTCACAATATTCCTGTATGTGAACCATATTTAAACGGTAACGAAAAGGCTTATGTTGCCGACTGCATGGAAACAGGCTGGATAAGTTCATCTGGTAAATATGTAAAAGCATTTGAAGAAAGTTTTGCTAAATATTGTGATTGCAATTATGGTGTGGCTGTTTGTAACGGAACAGTTTCATTGCATTTAGCTTTGGCTGCTTTAGGTATAGGTAAAGGTGATGAAGTTATTTTACCTGATTTTACCATGATAGCATCTGCTTATTCTGTTTGCTATACCGGTGCAAAGCCTGTTTTTGTTGATGCTGATAAAGATACTTGGAATATTGATGTTACAAAAATAGAAGAAAAAATTACAGATAAAACAAAGGCTATACTGCCTGTTCATATCTTTGGAAATCCTTGCAATATGAAAGAAATTGAACGAATTGCAAAAAAATACAATTTGTTTATTATAGAAGATGCTGCAGAAGCTCATGGTGCGACTTACGACGGCAAAAAAGTCGGCAGTTTTTCAGATATCGCATCGTTTTCATTCTTTGCAAATAAGAACCTTACAACAGGTGAAGGCGGTATGGTTGTTATGAAAGAACAAAAATACTACGACAAATGCCGTTATTTAAAAAACATGAGTTTCCCTATTGATGCTCCTAGAGTATATGAACATAACGATATCGGTTTTAATTATCGTATGAGTAACATTCACGCTGCAATAGGTTTGGCTCAAGTCGAAAAAGCTGATGAATACAAAGAAATGAGGATTAAAAATCATAATTTATACAAAGAATATTTAAAAGATGTCAAAGGTATTATTTTCCAAAAAGATGAAGAAAATTCAGTAAATGTATGCTGGATGAATACAATTCTTTTAGAACCCGAAATTTACGGACATACAAAAGAAGAATTGATTGCTCATTTAAAAGAAAACGGAGTTGATACCAGATTATTATTTACAGGCATGCACAGACAAAAATGTCTTCTTGATTTTGGCTGTGACGGAAGCGGTGAATATCCTGTAACGGATAATTTGACTAAAAACGGTTTTTACCTGCCGTCAGCAAGCAATTTAAGTAAAGAAGATATTGAATATATATGTAACTTAATAAAGGAGTTTAGAAAATAATGACTGTTTTTGGTGATTATTCCAAGTATTATGACCTTTTATACAAAGACAAAGATTACGAAGCTGAAAGTGAATATATTGCAAGTTTATTAGGTGACAGTAAAAAAATACTTGAGCTTGGCTGCGGGACAGGAAAACATGCTTCTTTACTCGGTAAAAAAGGCTTTGATATTTTCGGAATTGATTTCTCCGAAACCATGATAGAAAGAGCCAAAAAACTCGGAGTAAAGTGCGAAGTAGGTGACGTTAGAACATTCAGAACCGATGATGTTTTTGATTCTGTTATATCGTTATTTCATATTGCAAGCTACCAAAATACTGATGAAGATGTTAAAAATTATTTTAAAACAGCCTCAATTCACGTTAAAAAGGGTGGTAAATTTATATTTGATTTATGGTATAAGCCTGCAGTCTTGACTCAACGTCCGGAAAAAAGGGTTAAAGAACTCGAAAACGATGAAATTAAGGTTGTCAGATATTGTACTCCTGAACATTTGGAAGATAAAAATATTGTAAAAGTTCATTATAAAATCGATATTACAAATAAAAAAACAGGTAATCAGCAAGTTGTTGAAGAAACTCATTCAATGAGATATTTTTCGAGTGAAGATGTTGAAAAATTTGCAAAAGAAGCAGGATTTAAAATTGTTCTGGAAGAAGAATGGCTGACGAAAAATAAACCAAGTGAGGATACTTGGGGTGTTTGTTTTGTTGCTGAAAAATTATAAAAAGGAGATAAAAAATGAGTAATTGCCATATTTATTTTTATGACGGCTGGTTATCTGTATCTCCAATGACAATCAGTGTTGCAAAGACTATGGGTAAGCACTTTGATAAAGTTTTTATTTATGCTCAAAATACCCAATTTAAAAAATATAAGTTTGAAGAAAAAAATATTGAAGTAAAATACATATATAATTCTTTTTATTGGAAAAAATCAGATAAACCTAAAAACTTTGCTAATAAAGTAAAAAAAATATTAGCAAAAAACAAATTTGATAAAGAAAAAGATTGGTTTGTTTGTATTGATTCAAATTCCTTAGAACCTGTTTATGATATTTCAGACGGTTGTAACAATCTTATTTACCAGTCAATGGAGCTTCCAAGTACGGAAAATACATACACTGATAAGCAATGCGAAATGTTTAATCGTATGAAAGTTGTTCTTGTACAGGATGAAAACAGGCTTAGTACATTAAAGCAGGTTTATAAGGCTGATGATATTGAACAAAAAGCTAAAATTGTTTATATTCCAAACAATTCTATACCTGAAAAATCAAAGAAAAAACTTGTCGGAGTTGTTGAACAATTCAAAAACTTGCCTGAAGGTAAAGCTATTTGTGCAAGTGTAGGTATGGTTGAAGAACCTGTTTACTCTTTGGAAATAGCCAAAACTTTCAATAATGTTGATAATGCTGTTTTAATTTATCATAATAGAATGAAAATTAACAAAAAACGTGAATATCATAAAAATGTAATAGAATCCAATGAAAAAAACCTCTATCTGTCGCAGCAGGTCTATGATTTTGAAGATATAGAATACGCATACAAAGGTATTCAAATAGGTATTGCTTGCTATCGACCTTATAATGATGATTTTAAATTTATTGGTAAGGCATCGGGTAAATTAAATTTTTATATAACATATAATATCCCTGTTATCGTAAACAGGTTGCAGGGTTTGGGTGATTTGGTAGAAAAATATAATTGCGGAGTTGTTATCGACGACGTTGAAAATCCTGTTGAGTGGACAAACGCAATAAATAAAATTATGTCCGATTATGATGGTTATAAATCGAGAGTTGCACAGTGTTATAAACAAGAATTTGATTTTAGTGAAAAAATAAAACCTTTAGAAAATTATTTTGAAGAAGTTTTATAAATTACTGTTGTTTTTCTAAAAATTCTTCAAACGGCTTAATTTTTTCGTTGAAATCCAATTCTTGCTTGAAAAGTTCGTATGCTCTTGCGCTGTATCCTTCGTAATCTGCGTTTATTTTGTCAATAGCGGATTTCCACTCTTGAGTATTATTAACATCATCAATAACAACTCCGCAATTGTATTTTTCTACTAAATCTGCCAATCCCGGCATACGGTTAACAAGGACAGGAATTTTATACATTGAATAAAAACAAAGTTTACCTGAGGCGTTTCCTACAAGTTTGTAATTTTCATCAACTGCTTTATAGCAGGCAATACCTATTTGTACTCCTTTGTATGCATATTCAATATCCTTGAAATCATAAACGCATTTAGACAAATATAAATTGTTTCGGTTGTTGTTTATTATTTCTCTGATATAAGGCTTTCCTGTGTGTATTTTGCTTCTGTTATGATAAATTAAAACAGCGTTATCTATTTGTGAGAAAGCTTTTGCAATTTCAAGTGAGTATGTTGAATCTTCTACCATACCAATGCTTGTGCAAATAGTTTTACCTTCAGGTAAATCTCTAAATTGTTCAACAACTCCGACAAGTTTTTTTTCTGATTTTTCGGGTATGGAATTATTAGGAATATAAATAACCTGAGCGTTTTCTTTAATGTTTTCGGCATCGTATGCTTGTTTTAAAATTTCAAGTCTGTTGTCGTTCTGAACAAGTATAACTTTCATTTTGTTAAACATTTCTATATGATTTTGAGGCAGTTTTTCACCATTTGGCGGTATTTCCAAAGAAAGGAACATCGCATTTTTGCCTTTTGTTATTTCTAATGCAGGTTCGAGTGAAGTGTCGTCAATACCGAGAAACCAGTCATCATCAGTAAAAGTAATCATTTTTTTAACTTTATTTGCAAAGTTTTTAGGTTTATCTGATTTTTTCCAATAAAACGAATTGAAGATGTATTTTACTTCGATATTTTTTTCTTTAAATTCGTATTTTTTAAAATGAGTTTTTTGAGCAAATATAACAACCTTTTCAAAATATTTGCTTAAGATTTTTGCTGTACCGATAATTGTTGGTGCAACGGAAATATATCCGTCATAGAAATATACATAACAAGTTTTCATAGATAGTCCTCATCTTTATATTGTGTTTATTCTAGCATAAAGTAAAAATAAAATTAAAACTCTTGTTCAAAAATTTTTTAGCATTTATATTGATCTTTTGGTCTATAAAAAAACAGTTAAACTTAAATCCCGAGATTGATGTAAAAATTGTATAAAACGTATAAACTTATAATGTCAAAAGACATCAAAAGATGTGTTACGTATTTCATAAAGGGGTGGAATTTTGAAACGCTTATTTACAGCATTAGTTATTCTTACAATGACAGCATTATCAGCAAGTGCAGCATCAAGTAAAGATAACATTTTAAATGCTATTCAAATAGATTCTCTTAAAGATACTTACAATATTACATTAAGCACTTCTGCTGAGACAGAGGTAAAGAGAACCATTCAATCGTCAGATAATATGATTTTGACATTAAAGGATATTAAACCTGCAAAGTCAATGAATACAATTTACAAAAATGCTGCCGAAGTTGACAGTATTATGGTTGAACAAGTCGGCGATAACAACTTAAATATTATTGTTAAAGCTCACAATATTTCAAATTCCGCAGTGGTTGTTGATGCTGAAAATGCTGAAACAGTCAGCGACAGAGCTGTGATTATGCCTAAAAAACATACTAAAAAAGCAAAAAAAGAATCAATTGTTCTTGCAGCTCCTGTAAATTCATATACTCCTGTATACAGAGACGAAGAAAATTTTGACGATATCGACAATGAAAATATCATCACATCAGGACTAATTGCAAAAATTAAAAATATTCTTTCACAAGGAAATAACTCAAATATAGTTACAACAGGTTTAATTGGTTTGATTCTTTTCTGCGGAATAAAATTATTTAAAAAAGAAGAACCACAAACCGTTATTGGCTTGGCGCAAAGTTTAAAAGAACGTGAAATGAACTTATACAACAGTTTTTCAAGTTACAGAGCAGAGGAAAACAAACCTCAAATGACAAATCATCCTTACAGCGCACCGTCAGTAAATATCAATGCAAGTTATGGTCTGAATGCATATAAAGCAAGTTCAAAAAATCCTTATATGTCTGCGGATAACACAATGTTATCAAGAAAACCTTTGCAACAACAATCTTCAAGCGTATTATCAAAGCCTGCAGAGATAAAATCAAAACCAAGAATGATGACAACAGCAGGTTCAAGACTTGGTAACGCAACAACTCCGCAAAGTTTGGGCTTAAACAGACCTGTTCAAAATCTTTCAAATACTGCTAAAACTGCATCAAACATTGACAGTATGAAATTCTTGGAATCAATGACAAAAATATATGAAAAGAATGGTCGTTCAGATTTGGCTCAAGGCTTGAAAGCAGGAATGTTAAAAGCAAAAACAACAGTTTAATAAAAATAGAGTAATGAGATTTATAAACACACGACAACATTAACACATCGGGGCATTTAGCCCCTTTCTTTTTATATTTTTTATTTATGATTTTTTACGGCTGCATCAATCAGACCTTTAAACAATGGATGAGGTCTTTCAGGACGTGATTTGAATTCAGGGTGGAATTGACAGGCTACAAACCAATCAAGTTGAGGCAATTCTATCATTTCCATCAGCTTTCCGTTTGGAGATTTACCTGAAAATACAAGTCCTGCATTTTCTAATTCTTCAATGTAAGCGTTATTAACTTCGTATCTGTGTCTGTGTCTTTCAAAAATCACGTCTGCACCATAAGCTTTTTGTGCAACAGAATTTTCTTTCAAATGACATTCATACTGACCTAAACGCATTGTGCCGCCGTAAGAGGTAACATCTTTTTGCTCAAGCATTAAGTCAATAACTGGGTTTTCACATTCTTCTCTAAATTCTCTTGAATTAGCATCTTTTATGCCGAGAACGTTTCTTGCATATTCAATAACCGCACATTGCATACCAAGACATAAGCCCAAGAACGGAAGGTTGTTTTCTCTTGCGTATCTGATAACATTCAATTTGCCTTCAATTCCTCTTACGCCAAATCCCCCTGGAACTACAACCGCATCAAGATTTTTCATTAAATCTTTGCATTGTTCATAATCCACACATTCTTCCGAATTTATCCAATGAATGTTTATTTTTGCTTCGTTTGCATATCCTGCGTGTTTTAGCGACTCAACAACAGAAATATAAGCATCAGATAATTTTGTGTATTTGCCTGCAATTGCAACTTCAAGAGTGCGTTTTGGATTATTTATCCTGCTCACTAAATCCTTCCATGATTTTAAATCAGCATGTTTATAGTGAGTATGCAGCATATTTAAAACAACTGCTGCCATATCTTGTTCTTCAAGTGCCAAAGGTACTTCGTAAATACTTTTCATATCACGACATTCTATAACAGCATCCTTAGGTACTGAACAGAATAGAGCAAGTTTGTCTTTTTCTTCTTGAGGTATAGCGTGAGAAGTTCTGCATACCAATATTTCAGGCTGAATACCATAACTTCTTAAAACGTTTACGCTGTGTTGAGAAGGTTTTGTTTTTAGCTCTCCCGATGTTTCTAAGTATGGCAATAGTGTGCAGTGAATAGAAATAGCATTTCCGACTCCGACTTCTGTCTTAAACTGTCTTATTGCTTCAATAAACGGCAAACTTTCAATGTCACCTATTGTTCCGCCGATTTCTATTATGAGAAAATCAGGTTTAAATTCTTCTGTTGCCTTTAAAATTCTTGATTTAATTTCGTTTGTAATATGCGGAATAGTTTGAACTGTTGCGCCTAAATATTCACCTTTTCTTTCTTTGTTTATAACGGTTTGATAAACGCTTCCGGATGTAACATTGTTGATTTGTGAAAAATCTGCATCAATAAAACGTTCATAGTGTCCCAAGTCCAAATCTGTTTCTGCGCCGTCATTAGTTACAAAAACTTCGCCATGTTGAAACGGACTCATTGTTCCGGGATCAACGTTAATATAAGGGTCAAATTTTTGAATTGCAACAGAAAATCCTCTTGCTCTCAATAATTTGCCTAAGGATGCCCCAATAATGCCTTTTCCGAGCGAACTTACAACACCGCCCGTAATAAATATATATTTAGTTCCCATATTTCCCCACAATTTATGATAGTTATAATTTTTTGACAGTTGGATTTTTAAGACACTTTTAATTGATTTTCGGAACTTTAAAGAAACCGTCTTCTTCGTCAGGTGCATTTTGCATTAAGGCTTCTTTTGTTTGTTCATATTTTACCGTATCTTCTCTCATTACGTTGACAAAATCAACAGGATGTGACAGTGGTTCAACGTTTGAAGTGTCAACTTCATTCATTTGGTCAACATACTTTAAAACGTCACCAAGTTGACGAGTGAATTTTTCTTTTTCTTCTTCAGTTAACTCTAATCTGGCTAATTTTGCTACGTGTTCAACATCTTTTACAGTAATCATTTTTTATTTCACTTCCTTTTTTTCTATTATATCATGAAAAAATTTTTGTTGCACGCTCTAAAATTCCGAGGCAGTAAGATATAACAATACCATAGTTTGTAATAGGAACTTGTTTTTTATTTGCAATCATAATTCTTGATAAAATCTCTTTTCTGTTTGTCATGCATGCTCCGCAGTGAATTATTAAATCATATCCGCTGATTTCAGGAAAATCGTGTCCTGTAAAATATTCAAAAATCAAATTTTTTTCGGTCACTTTTTTTAATAATTTAGGAATTTTAACTCTTGCAATATCATCGTCTATTGCGTGATGTGTGCAGCTTTCCAAAAATAAAATTTTAGAGCCGTTTTTTAGTTTTTGAATAGCATTTGCCCCTTTTATAAATTCTGCTAAATCTCCTTTTAATCGTGCAAAAAGTATTGAAAATGATGTCAACGGTACATTATCAGGCACAATTTCAGATACGGTTTTAAAGGCTTGGGAATCTGTTATAACCAGTGCAGGTGGTTCTTTTAAACTATCCAGTGCATTTGGTAATTCACTTTCTTTAACGCACATTGTAATACAATTTGCGTCCAATAAATCTCTCAAAGTCTGAACTTGAGGTAAAATAATTCTTCCTTTTGGAGCCTCTTTATCTATTGGTATTACAAGAATTACCGTTGATTTTTCTCCAACCAAATCACCTGCAATTTTTGGTGAGTTAATAAAATCTTCAGGTAATATTTTTATTAGTTCACTTTTGAATTTATTTACTATGTCTTTATCCTTAACGGTTGAAGTTACAAGATATTCTGATGATTTTTCAAGATTATTTTCCTGCTTGTTAACTACAACAATAAATTTTATGTTAAGTGACTCAAGTTCTTTTATAAGCTCTTTTTCACAGTCTTCAAGGTCAAATTTATCAGTCAAAATAACTGCAACATCACATCTGTTGAGTATTTTTTTTGTTTTTTCAATGCGCTTTTCTCCAAGTTCTGTTCTGTCGTCAAGACCTGCTGTATCTAAAAAAGTAACAGGTCCTATCGGTAATAATTCCATGGATTTTTCAACTACATCCGTTGTTGTTCCCGCAATATCGGAAACAATTGAAATTTCCTGCCCCGTTATTTTGTTTATAAATGAGGATTTGCCGACATTTGTTCTTCCAAAAATTCCTATTTGTAATCTCATAGATTTAAGTGTTTTCATAAATTAACCTTTATTTAGTTTTGTTAAGGTTGCCTAACAAAATTTCTTGCTTACTTTATAATTTTATCATATAATAAAAATATGAATGTTAGGCATACTTAACAAAGGCTAATTTGATGGAATCATTGATTTTATTGATAAAAGTTACATTACTGTCAGGTGTTGGTGGTACCGGTTTAGGCGGTGCTATCGGAGCACTATTTAAGCGCGATTCTTCAAAAACTGCAAGTTTGTTATTGAGTTTTGCAGCCGGTGTAATGACAGCAATTGTCTGTTTAGATTTAATTGTAGGTGCAATAGAAACTAAAACTAATATTTTTATGATATCTTCCGGCATTGTTTTAGGGTGTCTGGTTGTTTACCTCCTTAATTTACTGATTGATAGAATAACTAACAGAGAAGTTCATCATATTGACTTCTCTCACCCTAAAACAGCCGATGATTTGGATGAAATTATTCACAGTAACCATTTGTCCGAACACATGAGAAGAAACGACACAAAGATGTCTTTGTTTGTTGCGGGTATAATTATGGCTTGTGCAATTGCGTTGCACAATATTCCCGAAGGTATGACGATAGGTGCTTCTTTTGCTCATTCCGGAGCTATGAAGGGTTCGGCTCTGATTTTGGCTGTTTTAATCGGTTTGCATAATATTCCTGAAGGTATGGCTATCGCGGTTCCGTTGATAAATGGTGGTATAAAACGCAGATTTGCCGTTTTGATAACGGCATTGAGCGGTTTTCCTACCGTTATAGGCGGTGTTTTAGGGTATTGGATAGGTGATATGGGTGCTTTGGGACTTGCTTTAAGCTTAAGTTTCGCAAGCGGAGCAATGTTATACGTTGTATTTGCGGAAATATTACCTCAATCAATTTTGATGTACAGAAGTAAATTACCTGCATTTTTTGTTATATTGGGTATATTAGTCGGATTGATTGTTATTTATGTGTAAATAAGACTTTTTTGTGATATATTTTCGTTAATGGTAATAGAACAAAAAATGCGGTTATCGAAAATTTTGAAATTCAACGGAACTTGGCGTGAATATCAGCAAAGAGTTCTCGTTGAATTGGAACAATTTTTGGATGACAAAAAACTTAATGTCGTAGCCGCACCGGGGGCGGGAAAAACAACTTTGGGTATTGAAGTTATGGCAAGGTTGGATAATCCTGCGTTAATTATTGCTCCGACTATTACTATAAGAAATCAATGGAAACAGCGAATTTGTGAAGCTTTTCTGCAAGATATTGATGAAGATGACATAATAAGTCTTGATGCAAAGGCAATTAAACCAATTACAATAATTACATATCAATTATTACATTCTGTTTTTAAATATCAGGAAACTTTGGATAAGTTTGTAGAAGATTTAAAAGCGAACGGAGTAAAGACGGTTGTTCTGGATGAGGCACATCATTTGAGGACAGAATGGTATTTATCCGTTAATAATTTGTGTAAAATTCTTGAGGATAAAGATTTTAGAACAGTATCATTAACGGGAACACCACCGTATGATGTTTCAAGAACCGAGTGGAATAATTATCATACTCTTTGCGGACCTGTTGACTTAGAAATTTCTATACCCGAACTTGTTAAAAAAGGTGATTTATGTCCGCATCAGGATTTGTTATGGTTCTGTGAATTGAATAATGATGATAAGGAAATAATAAACAATTTTGAGAAAAATCGCCGAGAATTTTTAGAATTTTTAAATAAAGATGCAAAATTTTTCAGCATAATTAAGACTTCATTTTTGCTTGATAATCTTGAAAAAAATGTTGATAAAATATATGAAGATACAAATTTTACGACATCAATAATATCATATCTTTTTTCTCATGATGAATTGGATATTACGGCATTAACGTTAATGAATTTTTTGTGTCTTGAAAAAGAGAATATTCCTCAATGGAATTATTCTGCCGCAGAAATTTTACTAAACGGTATTTTCGGTAATTATGAAAAATATTTTGAAAAACCGATTGACGTTAAAGAGAAATTAAAAGAATTAAACTTGTTTGAAACGGCTAAGAAAGTTAATTTGTCAGAATGTAAAAGTTTAAAGAAAATTTTTTCAAGAAATACGAACAAAATTAAGTCGGTAAAAGATATTACCGACATTGAATATTCAACATTAAAAAATGATTTAAGAGAAGTTGTATTGTTAGATTATATAGGTTCTGAAAATTTGGGCGGATTTAATATCATTTCTGTTTTTGAAGAACTTAAAAATAAAGATTACAGTGCAGGAATTTTATCAGGCTCTTTGGTTGTTCTTCCACAAAGCTTGAAAGAGGCTATAAACAGTGATAAAATAGCAGTCTCTCAGTATTGTGAAAATTATATAAAACTGGATGCTGTCGGAAATGTTAACTTGGTATCTGTCGTTACAGAATTGTTTAATGAAGGCAAATTAAATGTTCTTGTAGGTACTCAATCCTTGCTGGGTGAGGGGTGGGATTCTCCTTGTATAAATTCTTTAATAATAGCAAGTGTTGCAGGTTCGTTTATGCTTTCAAATCAGATGCGCGGACGTGCTATCAGAATTGATAAAAATAATTTGAGCAAAAACGCAAATATTTGGCATTTGGTTTCGCTGTCAAAAGGTCTTGATTATGATATTGAGTTAATGGAAAATCGTTTCAGGACATTTGAAGGTGTAAGTTTTATTGATAATACTATTCAAAACGGTTTGGAGCGTCTGGGTATTGATTATGACAGAGTTAATTCCGTTGATTGTGAAAATCTAAACAAAATTTTTGAGCAGCGTGCAAAAGAGCGGTCAAAAATTCAGGAAAAATGGAAGCAAGTTTTTGAAAAGAGTGTACTTACTGAGGAAAATTTTGTATCGCAGGTTTATGGTGTAATAAAATCAAACAAAATTCAAGTTCCTGTATTATTTGTAAATCATAAAGATAATTGGTGTTTTAAAAAACTTTTAATTCCTGCGTTTGTGAAATATAAATCAAAGAAAATTCAAAACCATGCAAAAATATTGATTGATGGTATTTTGCATACGCTTTTTTATATCGGAATAATCAAAACTCCTCCAAATAAGATATATGTAAAAAACTTTGTAAGCAGTGATTATACCCCTTATGTAACACTTTCAAACTGCACAAATTATGAAAGGGAATGTTTTATCGGCATTTTTGAAGAATTGTATTCTATTCCGCAAAATCAAAGATATATACTAAAACACGAAGATAAATATTTGACCGTACCTGATATTATAGGTACAAATAAAAAGAGCGTAAAAGTTTTGGTAAGAAATCTGGAACCATATTTTGGATATTTGGATATTATATATACACGCAGCCCAAACGGAAGAAAAGAATTACTAAAAGCTAAGTATAATCCGCTAATTGACGATAAAATTAAAACAAGCAGAATTTGGTTGTAGTTCAATCTTTTTGAGGTGCAACCATAAAGTAATATATTGTATATTTTCTTTGTTGTCCGAGTGCATTTTTTACATAAAATGTATATTCTGTAGGAGTTATATTTTTATTTGCATTATATTGTATATAATTATCGTCATTAACATATGAAATAACTTCATCTTTCTTTCTCGAAATTATGATTGCTCCGTATTTTTTCAGGTCAGATTTTTTTGCCCAAGGACTCGGATAATCTCTTGTGTCTAAAAGACATTCGTAATTTTTGTCAAAATTGTATATTACGATAGGTAATGACCACTCTAAATATCCTCCAATATATTTTAGTGGAGAATTAAATTTTTTATTCCATTCTTTTGTTAAGTCGTTTGTTATTTTTTCTACAGGGTAGCGGCTGCGGTAATTCTTTTCTACCGAAAATAAGGTACCCATGGTTATGAATACAATCAGCATTATCATATACGATAACGTTAATGCAAAATTAAAATTTTGTTTTGAAATTTTGTTAACAGGTAGGAAATAAAAAAGAAGGATTCCTGTCAGATATAAAAATTCAAAGCCCCATCTAGGTCTCATAGTACCGCCTGAGATAATGCCCATAATAATATGTATAATAAACGGTACAAAGTACATTAGTATTAAAAAGAAAGCTTTTTGTCTGTCTGTAATTTCCGAAAGCGTAAATTTAGATTTTTGTTTAAGTTTCAACAGAACAAATACCAATATACATCCGATAATGGAACTTAATTGAACCAATGCAAATAGGAATGGCGAAATGAGATGATTTAAAATTCCTTTATTGTTCAGTTCTTGTTCAAAATACATAATAGAGAAAAAATCATATTTTATAAGCCATAGCAGGTGCGGTAAAAATATAATAAACGCTATTAACATTGATAAGTATGGTTTGTAACTTTTAAATAATTCTCTCTTGAAGCTTATTGCCCAAATTATCAGAGGGATTACGATTAGTGCGGTTTGATATTTATTTAAGCAACTAAAACCGACAAGAAAGCCGAGTAAAATCCAGTGAAAGAGTTTATTCTCCGTAACGCATTTATATCCGTAATACGTTATTATTGGTAAAAAACACAGCAATACAGTATCCGGATTAAATCCGTAATAGCTTGTAATGTATCCGTAAACCCAGCAACCTGACGATAATATTATTACAGATAGAATAGATTCTACTTCGTTTAGAAAAATTTTTGCCGTTTTATATGTATATATCAGACCTGTAAGTATAAAACATTGACTCACCAAATATATAAAAAAATCTTTTTTGAAAATTAAAAAAGTAATATATGTAATCCATCCTGCTAAAGGTGGGTGTTTAGGCGTTCCAAAATCGTGTAAGGAACCCCAATATATGCCTTCTAAAGCATCCGTAGGTAAGATGAGCCTTATCATAGATACGCAGCTATATAAAACCAATTGTACAAGCAAGAATATTATAAAAGCCTTGCTTTCATAACTTAATTTTTTCATTTATGTTCTCTTCTAACTTCAGCTATTGTTTATTTATTTTCTTTTATTATAGCTTATAATTTTGAAAACGCAAACATTCAATTATTATATTTTGTATTGATTATCCAGATAGTTGTTACTACTGTTGCACCGAGTAGAAATCCTGCAAGAACATCTGTCGGGTAGTGTACTCCGAGCATTAGTCTTGATAATCCCACAAAAATAGCTATGACAATGCAAACTGAAGATAGTATATATCTGATTATTTTGTTTTTTACATACTTTGATATTATACAAATTAAAATTCCTGCGAGTATAACAATATTGTAACTGTGTCCTGAAGGAAAACTGTAATCCTGCGGATGAGAATACGGTTGCAGCTCAATAGGTGGTCTGTGTCTTTGAAAAATGTCTTTTATAAAAAGTATAACGTCGTTGCGAGTATATTCACTGATAAAACTCATAAATGCTAAGCCATAGTCTTTTTTATAAACTAAAAAGAAAATAACAAAAAACATAATGACATTAACATATCTGTTATGAAACTTGGATAAGAATTTGAAGACATCAAGGTTTATGTCTGATAATGAATTTTGGAGAAAGATAATTATTTTCGTATCCAATTCTGTAATTTGAACAAAATTACACACTAGAACCCCTAAAATTACAAACAAACTCAAAAGTATGAAGGGTATTGATTTAAAATTAAAAAATAACTTTTTATTCATATTTGTATTATATCTCAAATAAGTGATGATATCAGAATTGACAATGTTACGGTTTTTATTTATAATCTATCAAAAACATTATTTTCAGTATTTTATCAGGGGTTTTATGAAAAAAATAATTTGTTTTGTAATTTTAATGCTATTAACAAGTAGTGTAGGGTTTTGTTCGGACAATACAAGTAATGAGTTTTTGGTGGGTGTTTGCAATCGTCAAAATCGCTGTGGTGTAGTTAATTTGAATAATGAAATTAAAATACCTTTTTTATACAGTTGGATACAATTTAATCCGGGGACAATAAATAGTAAAAATGCTCTTGTTGCCGCAAAACCAAAAAATTGGCAGCTTGAATTTAACTTAGACAGTAGTAAATATGGTATTATTGATAAAAACGGCAAAGTTTTGGTTGATTTTAAATACGACTATATTTTTGATGATGAGTATTATAATTTAAAAAATTTTTATAAAGTGCAATTAGGTGGTCAAGAAGGTTTTATTAACACGCAAGGTGAGGTTTTAGTACCTATAAAATTTAAACAAATAAGTGGTTTTATGGAAAATCTTTCTGCTGCAACAATTGACGGAATAAACTGGGGTTATATAGATAAGACAGGTAAAATGGTTATACCTGCTGATTATACAGAGGCAAATACGTTTAAAAACGGTTATGCGGTTGTTTGCAAAGATTATAAATGTGGTGTTATTGACAAAAACGGAAAAATTGTTGTTGATATAAAATATGAACATGTTAACAATGAAATTACAAGGGGGCTGTTTGCTGTTAAAAGTAACGGTAAATATGGTTTTGTAGATACAAACGGAAAAACAGTTATTCCGTTTAAATATTGGAGTATAAATGCATATAATCTTTTTAGTGAAGGTCTTGCTGCGGTTGCAACAAGTCGTGATCATTGGGGATTTATAGATGATAAAGGCAAAACGGTTATTCCGTTCAAATACTCTGATGTAAGATTTTTCAAAAATGGTTATGCGTCTGTAAAAAAAGGTGATAAGTGGATTAAAACGGACAAAACAGGGAAAGAAATTTCTTTACAGGATGAGATGCTGCCTCAGATGTTAAAAGATAATTTAAAATTATATGATTCATATAACTTTGTTGATGATGTTTATTTCGTGAAGAACAAGAACAACACAGGTGTATTGGATAAAACGGGCAAAATAATTGTTCCTGCAAAATATAGCTTTGTATATTCTCCAAGATACGGACTTTTTCAAGCTGAGTCTTCATCAGGAGAAGGATATGATTTTTACGATTTGAATGGTAATAAGGTAGTTAGTGTTAAATGCAAATTTGCCGATATAGAGGATAAAGATTTGATACACATAAGCACTAAGCGTATGAAACCTACAAGTAATTTGTATGTGATATACAACATAGATGAAGGTGTTATCGGAACAAACGGCAAAATGATTATTCCAAATATATACGACAGATTAGAGTATTACAAAAATGGTGTATTCATCGTAACAAAAGACGGTAAGATAGCTTTACTTGACAGAAATGGTAAAACACTGATACCGTTTGGAAAATATAGCGCAATATGCACACAAAACGGAGTGTTTTCTAAAGATTACTAATTTAGATATTATGGTATTTACTGTAATTTTGTAATAATACCGTTTTATTTCTTTAAATACAATAAATATGCGCCGTCAACTTCGGTTTCATACAGAACGGAGTGTTTTTTGCTCCACTCTTTTAAGAACGGTATTAAAGGCGAATGTGAATAGTCATAAGCAAAATAAAACCAATAATCGTTTTTTGGAAGTAAATCCATTGCTGCAAAGTAATTTTCTTTTGAATAAGCTGGTAATTGCATAAATATTACATTTTCAGGATTAAAGTTAAAATATTTTTTATAATATTTAAACTCCGAATCGGAAGCTGCATTTACTATAATAGGGCTGTTTGACGAATTATATTTATTGATTAGAGTTTGCATAGTGCTTCTTGCGTTATTACAAGTGAATACATTTTTACCTAGCAGTGTTTGAAAGTATGATAAATTGTAATTAAAGAAACTAAATATAAGTAAAATTGAAATAAAAAACGAAGCCATGTAATATTTTTTGTTGATATAATTCAGCGGTAAGGCTAGTAATACCAATACCACAGGTATCAGATACAAACCAACCCTTTCATATATCGGGTAAAGACCAAGAATTGAGGCTGAAATTATAAAGGTGAAAGTACATAATAAAATTACGGTTAAATGCCTTTTACTGTTTTTTATCAGGTAATATAAACCTGTTATGACAAGTATTATTTGTAATAAAACCGCTTTATTCGGGTGCAGAAAATAGTTCAAATTCATTTTTATAAGAGCTAAAATTTGAGTTAAATTAAATGTCAGAAATCCTTTATCCCAATAGCTGCCGTCCATAATAAGTTTTTGTGCGTGTTGCGGCAATATAACAAGTTTTATGTATGCACACCATAATATTGCAACGGGTATAGCAAAGAAGAGGAGTTTTTTTAATGCAGCTTTTTTGTAGGTGATTAAGAGAAATAGCAAAAATCCTAAATTTATGAAGGATGCGGGTATTGAAAACAATGACAAAATTCCGAATAAAAATCCAATACATAAAAACTGTTTGTCTGATAAATTCTTAATATCCGCTTTTGCAAAAAATATAATTCCAAGCATAAAGATTAAAACATCTGATGAATATTGTTTAAACTCTTGGGTGTAGTAAATGAGATTATAATTAACGGCAAATAAAAAATTGACCAACAATAAATACAATTTATTGTCTGAAAATAATCGTGAAAAAAAGTAAAATGCAGGAATTGACAATATACCGCACAAAAACGGAATTAACCTTAGGCTGTATTCTTTTATATTAAATAATAAAGTGCAGAGTTTTACACTAATCATAAAAAGCGGCGGCGCTGACTGATTATGTTCCAGCAAACCGAAATAATCAAAAATATTTCTGTCGATTATGCTGAGAGCCAAAGAACATTCGTCGTGCCAAAGAGGTCGATTATATAAAAAGCCTTTTATTCTTAAATAAAGCCCAAATAAAAATATAAAAGAAAGTAAAAACCAAAATAAATAATTTGTTTTCTTCATAAAGCAATACTAACATAAATATGCGTTTGTTCAAAAAGCTAAAATGAGTGTAAACTGACAGTCTGTTTAATAGAATAAAGCGCACTGTTAAAATGTGTACAGCGTGATATACTTCATAGTTTAAAATATTAAAAACTATAAAGTATGAAGCTAAAATATATTGAAATGTTCTTATTTATAGTTTATACTTATAAAAAACGCAAACTATAAACATTGGAGAATGGTATGGAATATACGGAAAAAGTATCTTTGATATCGCAAATATCAGATAAAAAAAGAAAATTTAATAAAATTTTTAAAAATGAAAAAAGCAAGGAGCAATTATACAAATGGCTCAAATCTGAGCTTGCCTATACCTCAAACAATATTGAAGGTAATACTTTAACAAGAAAAGAAACAAGACTTGTTATTGAAGAAGATATAACATCCTCTTCAAAACCTTTTATACATTATCAAGAAGCCGTAAATCACGCAAAAGCATTTGATTATATTATTGATGTTTTGAAATCAGGTAAAATTATAAATGAAAATATTGTTCTTGAAATTCATAAAAAGCTTTTATCGGGTATTGATGATTATAACGCAGGATTTTACAGAAATTGCCCAGTCAGGATTTCAGGCAGTCGAGTAATTTTGCCTAATCCGCTTAAAGTACCTAATTTAATGAAAAATTTATTTGATAATTTAGAACAATATGACAGTCTTGAAAACATCATAAAATTACATCTCGATTTTGTAAGTATTCATCCTTTCTCTGACGGTAACGGCAGATGTGCAAGATTATTGATAAATCTATTGTTAATGCATAACGGATTTTGTCCGATAATTATTCGCCCAAGAGATAGAAAACGCTATATTGATTCCATTGAAAAAGCACAATTAACAGGCGATAATACTGATTATATGAAATTTATGTTCTCAAGATTATCACATTCGTTTGATACGATATTTGATATTTATGAACCGAAAGAAGAAATCCGTCAAGAAAAGCTTATGACAATTGCAAAATTTGCTTGCATGACCAACTTACCTGTTTCAAAAATAAGATATTGGGTAAAAGTCGGAAAGCTAAAACCTACAATGTATACAGAATCAGGTTATATGATGTTTTCTAAATCACAAATTGATAAAACAATAAAAATGTAAACAGACATATAGTTTGCTACTCATTAGCAGATAATTTGCTCTTTTACGGTTAAACGAATAAAATTTTAGCCAAATAATTTAGAATTATTATTGACGAAATAAATTATAAATTCGATACAAGTTTATTGGGTAAACTTTTTATAACTTTTTTTTTTTATTTGAAACTTGTATTTTTGAAACTTTTATTTCAGATTTATCTGATAGTTTAGTTTTAACTTTGATATTGTTGTTATT
>CAJOPF010000021.1 GCA_905236205.1 Candidatus Gastranaerophilales bacterium | reverse complement strand
TTGGGCGCTTACTAACGGAAATTTGGATTATTTAAAATGTGCAGAGTCTCTGAACTGGGAAACAAAAACAACGTGTGACTAATCATCCGACACTGCACTTGTTGCGGTATCTGTGAATAGTGAATAGTGAGTAGTGAGTAGTGAGTAGTGAGTAGAAATTCGATTCACGATTCACTATTCACAACTCACGAAATACAACTCACGATTCTGTCAAGCATTTTTTCTACACAAATTTTTGCGGACAAGTTGTTTATAGCGAATTGATAGCATTTATCCGTTGTGTATTCGTACGCTTTTTTATTTTCAGAATAATATTTTATTTTTTCCGCAAGGTCTTGTATATCTATATAGAAAGGCAAATCTCCCTTATACATGTTAATTTCTTCTCTAAAATCACTTATAACAAGCGTTTTACAGGCAACAGTCTGAATTGTTCTGTGATTTAATGATGTTAGCCCTTGTGAATTTATTGTATAGATTATTTTTGATTTATTTATTTCTTTTGCCATATCGGGTTCATTATCAATAAATCCTTTGTATGCTTTTTTTAGTAGTTCTTTTTCATCTGTTCTAGATAATGCGTCAATATAATGTTTTTCTATTGCAAACCACGCAAAATTAAGATTAGAGAACATTTTCATTAAATCTATCGTCATTTCAAGTCTGTAATCTGTATCAAGGCGGCCTGCAAACATAATGTCATACTCTTTTTCAATATCCATAGGCTTGTAAACTTCGGTATTCACAAACATTGGCATGTAAAATAAATTTTTATAATCTGCCTGTTTAGCAAGTTCTTTGTCCCAATAAAAAGTATATACATCTTTTTCGTTTAAGAACGGAATATATTTATCAAAATCTTCTCCGACACCTGCGGCTTTGCTTTCAATTACATCTGCAAAGTAGCAGATACAGGGCATTTTTAGCTTGTTATCGACCTTTAATTTTAAAGGTGAAAAGTCATAGCCTGTAATGTATTTATAATCTTTATCTTTAATAAATTCCGAAAAATTATTCTGCGTCATTTCGTCATAAAAATCAACAGAAAACCCGTTCTGTTCAAATCCGTCAGCAAGACTTTTTACTATAAGCCTTCCCGCTATACTGTGCGGAATAATTACCAAAATTAAATCAGACATAACAAAAACATAACACCACAAAGCGCAAATATTGTCAATCTTAAACAAAAAATCAAACAAAGGTCTCTCTTTTTATTGTATAATTTTGATATGTCATGTAGAAATAAAAAAGCAATAATAATCGGAGCCGGTCCTGCAGGATTAGCGGCGGCGTATGCATTTTTAACCGAAACCGATGATATAAAACCTGTTATATATGAAAAATCCGACAGCGCAGGCGGAATATCAAAAACAGTATTTTTTGACGGTAATGGCATAGATATTGGCGGACACAGAATGTTTTCAAAAAATCAGCAAATAGTTGATTTATGGGAACATTTTCTTCCGGACGAAGTTAAAAATAACATAAATCCTGATGAACAAGATGTTGTTATGCTCAGAAGAAAAAGATTTTCCGAAATCTTTTATCTGAGAAGATTATTTTCTTATCCTATCAGTATGTCTTTTAAAACCTTCAAAAATATGGGACTTAAACGTACTGTTATGGCAGGATTTAGCTATATCAAATCGGCAATTTTTAAAAGGGAAGAAAAAAATCTTGAAGATTTTATGATAAATCGTTTTGGCAAAGTCCTTTACAGCATGTTTTTTGAAAGTTACACCGAAAAAGTTTGGGGACGGCATCCGAGAAACATCTCAAAAGAATGGGGTGAACAAAGAATAAAGGGTTTATCTCTTGTTAAAGCTGTTTTAAACGCTCTGCATTTAACCAAGAAGAAAGAAACAACGCTAATAGAAGAATTTTCCTATCCGAAATACGGATGCGGTCAATTATGGAATTTAATGGCGGATAAAATCGTTGAATTGGGCGGAGAAATTCACTACAATTCAGACGTTAAGGAAATATTTAATGAAGGTAATAAAGTGGAATCAATAAAAGTCCTTGAAAATAATGAGGAAAAATTTGTTGATGCGGATTATTTTTTGTCTTCTATGCCTGTAAAAGATTTAATCTGCGGAATGTCAAAAAAAGACGAAGATGCTTTGATTGTCGCATCAAAACTGCCGTACAGAGATTATATGCTTGTAGGTTTGTATTTGAAGGATTTAAACCTAAAAGAAGACGGCTGTCTGACAAGAGACTGTTGGATTTATATTCAGGAACCTGATGTAAAGCTTGGCAGAATGCAAATTATGAACAATTGGTCTCCTTATCTTGTTAAAGATAAAGACAAAGTGTTTATAAGTCTTGAATATTTCTGTGATGAAGGTGATGATTTTTGGAATATGCCTGACGATGAATTTATTAAAATGGCAATTGAAGAAACTGCAAAACTTGGAATAATAGAAAAGGAAGATGTTATAAGTTCGACACGTTTAAGAGTTCAAAAGGCCTACCCTGCATACTTTGACAGTTATAAAGATTTTGGCAAAATCCGAAATTTCTTGGATAAATTTGAAAATCTTTATTGTATTGGCAGAAACGGTCAGCACAGATATAACAATATGGACCATTCAATGCTGACAGGTATAGAGGCTGTTAAAGTCATAGCAGGAAAATCCGATAAGGAAACTCTTTGGAATATAAATGCAGAGCAGGAATACCATGAAAGTAAATAAAACAGCAATAATTTGCATGGGGATTTTTGTAGTTGTAACCCTTTTACGCCTTGCCAACCATATTCCTTGGTTTGATGAGGCTCATGCTTGGACAATAGCCGAACAGTTGAATTATATAGATATGTTTAACTATGTAAAAAATGAGGGACATTTTTTTCTTTGGCAGACATTGTTATATCCGTTTGCACACAGTAATATAATTCCTTATCCTTATCCAATGCAGGGTTTGAACTGGATATTTTGTTTCTCTGCACTTGTTTTAATGTGGTGGAAAGCGCCTTTTAATAATTGGGTAAAAGCCTTAATAACTTTTTCATTCCCGTTTTTAGGCTGCTTTTCAATAGTCGCAAGATGCTATTCAATAGGAATATTGTTGCTTTTTATTTTGGCAGCTTTGTATGATAAAAAAATAAAGTATCCTAAAACTTATGCTTTATTGTTGATATTGTGTGCAAATACAAGTGTAATTGCTTTAATTGGGGCAACAACGTTCGGGATTTTATTTTTAATTGATATTTTAAAAAAAAGATTATCTTTAAAAAACAGTATTATTGTTGCATCAGAACTTTTGTTCGGCGGATTGTTAATTGTTTATCAGATATTTAATATTGATTATTGGAATCCGTTGGTAGGTTATAAATTTGAGAGTATACAACCTAATTTTGCGATATTTGACAATACTTTTGTATATTCTGCAAATATTATAAATATTATTTTGCTATGTCTTTTTGCAATACCACTTATGATTTATTTTTACAAAAATAAATCGGCTTTATTTTTTATTCTTTTTTCTTATGTTTCTTTGATTACGCTGAATATGTTTTTTTATGAAATGCATTTTTGGCATTCATATTTCTTTTACATATATTTAATCGTTGCATTTTGGATTTGTAATTCTGAAAATGATTTAAAACGAATATTGGCAGTAGTTTGTCTTGCTGTTATATCATTTTGGCTGATATTCCATGTCCCTCATAAAAATGACTTTGAGGCGGTTTATAAAACTCAAATTTTGGATTTTTTTGATAAAATAAAGGAAGACAAGGTTTTGACTTCCGCAAAAATTATTCATAATTGTCCGGTTTTGTACGAGTTTTTGCCGTATTCAAAAAATAAAAAATTAAACATCAAAAGTTATTGCAATGCGGACGGTTACGATTACAGATTACCTGAAATATTGGGCTTTGAATGTGTTCGGAATGATATTTTCGGTCAAGTTCAAAAATATCCTGATATAATTAAAAATATAACGGATGAAAATACTTATGCTTATGCTGAAAGCGATAAGGCCTTAAAGGTTAATCAAAGTGCCGTTATCATTGCTGACGGTTATTCAATAATAATGAATAAATACAAGTGTTTTGGTAAACGTTGTTTCTGGAAAGTTGATATAAAATGATGAAAGTCATAAATTTTATAAAATCAAATATATCTGCAATTGTTTGTTTGTTGGTTTTTTCAGTAATTACCGTAAACAGAATAATCAATCACATACCGTTTTTTGATGAAGCACACGCCTGGACTATATCAGAACAGCTCGGCTTTTGGGATATGATTTGTGAAGTGAAAAATGAGGGTCACTTTTTTATTTGGCAAGTTCTGCTGTATCCTTTTGCTCACAGTCATATAATTCCTTATCCGTACCCAATGCAGGTTTTAAACTGGACTTTTTGCTTTTTGGCGCTGATTTTAATGTGGTGGAAAGCTCCGTTTAATAATTGGATTAAGGCTTTAATAACTTTTTCGTTTCCGTTTTTAGGGTGTTATGCGGTTTTAGCAAGATGCTATTCAATAGGAATATTGTTGCTTTTTATTTTGGCAGCTTTGTATGATAAAAAAACAAAGTATCCTAAAACTTATGCTTTATTGTTGATATTGTGTGCAAATACAAGTGTTATGGCGGCAATATCCGCTTCCGCCTTCGGTTTGTTGTTTTTATACGATTTAATAAAAAACAAACCTTTAGACAAAAAAAATCAAATTATTGTATATTCTATTTTGGCGACAGGAATTGTAATCGTATTGCTACAGTTGTTTAATATGAATTATTTTTCGGAAATTGCAAGCAACAGAAGACCTCACATAAGCATAAAACTTTTCAGAAATACCTTTGTTTATGGCAATTTATTTTTAAACGGGCTTTTGTTGTTTATTTTTGCAGTACCAATATTCAGGTATTTATTTGAAAGCAGGCAGGCATTTTTCTTTTATCTTTATTCAGGCTCTATATTACTTGTATTTTTAACCTGTGTATACGGAGGAAGCTTTTGGCACTCATATTTCTTTTACGTTAATTTGATAATTGCTTTTTGGATTTATGAAAAGAATATTGTAAAAACGAAATGGTATAATTTTGCTTGTTATTCTTTATGTGCGATATCTTTGATTTTTATTTTCCATAAACCTGCTAATAAAGACTATTTCCCTGTATACGGACCTTTAAGAACTTGGAAGTTTATATCAATTATTGAAAATGATGATAAGTTGAAATCTGCCCAAATTATTCAAAATGACGGACTTTTATATGAAGTTCTGCCATACAATTACAAAAAAAGTTTTAAAGTGAGAACTCATTGTAATGCTGAAAAAAATAAAGATTACAGTCTGTTACTCGGATATGAGAATACTTGTGCCGTTAAAAGAACAATAGAACAGGCAAAGCGTTATCCGGACGTAATAAAGGCTATTGTTGATGATAATACTTATACATATATTGATTTAAGGGATTATAATACCGATAAATCACTGTATATTGTTCCTGCAGACGGGTATTCAATATTGTTTAAAAAATACAAATGTTATGATATATATTGCTTTTGGAAAGTTGAAGTGAAAAATGAATAATAAAGAAAAATATATTGCCGTAATTTGCGTTTTTATTTTCTGCTCAGTAACACTTGTGAAATCCTTAACGCATACGCCATGGTTTGATGAAGCTCATGCTTGGACTATCGCAGAACAGTTGAATTTATTACAAGTTTTTAATTATGTTAAAGATGAAGGACACTTTTTTCTTTGGCAATTTATTTTATATCCTTTTGCAAAATTACATTTGTATCCTTACGCTTTGCAGATTATAAATTGGTTCTTTTGCTCAGTTGCAATTATTATTCTGTGGAAAAAAGCTCCTTTTCATTGGTCTGTTAAGTCTTTAATAACATTTTCCGCACCGATTTTTCTTTGTTATTCAATAATTGCAAGATGTTATTCCGTAGGCATTTTACTTCTGTTTATGCTTTCTGCTTTATTTAAGGACAAATTAAAATATCCGAAAACTTATGCTCTGCTTTTGATATTATGTGCTAATTCAAGTTTGCTGGCATTATTTGGGGCAATACCTTTAGGTTTGATTTTTTTGTATGAAATTATAAAAAAATCAAATTTGCAAAAAAAAGATTTATTTATCACTTATTCGATTTTGTTAGCGGGAGCAGTATTGATTTTATATCAGATTTTAAATATCGGTCAATGGGAAACGACCGTTGCTCACAGAACTTTACATATAAGTGTTAAAATCTTCAGGTCTGTATTTGTTCAAGATAGGCTGGCGGTTAATCTTTTGTTGCTGTCAGTATTTGCTGTTCCTATTTTGATGTATTTTAAGCAAAATAAAAATGCTCTGTTTTTTATTTCAATGTCGTATTTCTTCTTTTTAGCTTTGGCTATGGGTGTTTACGGATGTTTCTTTTGGCATACATACTTTTTTTACATTTTGCTTGTTGTGGCTTTTTGGATTTGCGACAACGGAGAAATTAGAACCGATTTAAGAAGAAATGCCTATATATCATTTGCTTTGATTACAATTTTATTGATTTTAAATCCGCCTGAATTGTCAAAGTATCAGTATATCTACAATTCAAATACGTTAAGTCTTTTGAAATTTATAGAGCAGGATGAAATTTTAAGCAAGGCTAATTTTCTTCAAAACGGCGGTAATTATTATGAATTGGTTCCGTACCTGCATAATAAATCTTTTAAAATGAGAAATTATTGTTCTTTAAAAGAAAATAGCGATTACAATTTGTTGAATATTTCGGATAATAAATATTGTGCAAACGAAAATGCTATGTGGCAGGCAAAATTACATCCCGAAATGCTGAAAAATTTAGTTGATAACAACACATACACTTTTATTTTGAACAGAACTCTTGAGACAAAAGGTGATTTAGTGGAAATGAAACAAGACGGATATTCTATTTTATTCAAAAAATATAAAAATTTTGACTTACATTCGTTTTGGAAAATTGAAATAAAATAATTGTAAACTTTGTTAATAAAAATTTCCAAAAATAGCAAAAAACATGAGTTTTTATACTTTATTTAGGTATAAGTGTGTAAAATTTAGGGGCAATCTGTGAAAGTCAATCCAATTTCAAGTAATGTTGTTAGTTTTCAACAAGCAAAGTCTGTTAATAATCCAAAAATAAAATATGCGTCTGATGTAGTAAGTATTAACAAAAATACAATTGGTGTAGAACGTCAAGGTAAAAACCTTCACGTTTCATTCACAGGTAAACTTCAAAACCCTGTTGAAGCAGGTATCCAATTTAAAGTTGCAGGCGTAACAAAACATCAAAAAGGTATGGGCGGTGCTTCTCCTGTTGCAACTGATGATAACTTGGTTAAATTAGCTCAATCTGATTGGAAAGACGGTCAAAAATTAGATTACACTTATGATGAAACAACAAAAAATATCACACTAAAAGACCCTAAATTTGGTGAAATCGGTACTGTTCCAGCTGCTGTTGCAGAAAATTTTATGACACTTATCAATACAGATAAAGACAATTTCCAATTCGAACTTACAAATGTTTCAGGCGGTGTTACATCAGATTTTCCTATTATTGCAGCTAAAGCTAATTTGAAATATGTTGGAAACGATGCAGCAGTTAAAGAAAATGCTCAAAACACATTTAATTCTTTAATTGATTCAAAAGATGCAAAAGTTACTTCTTCTGTTTCAGCTTATCAACCTGATTTCTCACCAAAACAAGTTTTGGAAAAAATCTTTGATGTTGAAGGTAAAAGAAACGGTTTAGGCGAAGTAAGAAAAATTAAAGATGCTGTTGATACAATCGTAAAAGAAATTCAAGACCCTAAAAATAAAAACATTTTAGTATTAGGTCACTGTTCTCCTGACGGTGATACAGTTGGCTGTGTTATCGGTATGACAGCTGCTTTAAAAGGCGCTTATCCTGACAGAGTTGTTGATGCATCTATCGATGATGATATTCCAAATTCTTTCAGCAAAGTTCCAGGTGTTGAAGATATTAAACGTCCTTACAATGCAAAAGCAGTAAATTCAGTTAAAAAGAATATTGCAATGTTAGAAAAAAGCACTAACCCTGCAGCTAAAAAACAAATTGAAACTTTAAACAAAGAATTAGAAAGATTAACAGATAAATCAAAATTATTTGATCCTAATACTGTTGACGGCAAAGATGCTAAAAAATATGATTTGGTAATTATGCTTGATACTCCGACAGAAGGTCGTTCAAGTAGAGCTTTCAAACCTTATTTTGAAAATGCGGGTAAAACAATTTTTATTGACCACCATCCTTTAAAACAAGCAGAATGGGCAACTGCAAAAGAAAAATTAGGCTTTGATATTAACAAGACTATACAAGATAAATTAGCTCTTGTTGTAGATTCTGTACCTGCTGCAACTCAAATCGTTACAGCTGTTTGTGATAAAGCAGGAATGTTAGGTAAAATGTTTAAAGATTCTGCTGAAAATGCAAAGAAATTTGTTGCAGGTATTGTAACTGGTACTCAAACTGATACTTGCGGATACAAGAGCCAAGCAAATTATCATCCTTCTGAAGCAAGATTACCTCAATCTCAAAAAGCAAATTATTATCCTGAAGGTATGTCTAATTACTTAATGAACAAATTAGACGGCGATATCAATAAAAAATGGATGAGAGAAAACTTATTCTATGAATTGCCAAATCAACCTTTAACAAATAACTTGGGACCAAAAGATGCTGTTTTAAAAATGGCTTTAAGAGGTCGTGAAATGTATCCTGAAATCGGTTTAGGCATAATGAGCGTAAGATATGATGTTATGGAAAACATTTTACAAGAAGCTAAAAAACAAGACGCTAACGTTCAAATGACAGATGTATACAATTCTTTCAAAAACAGCGAAGTTATGTCTGCATTAAAAGCTGATCCTACATTCACAAGAAGCAATCCAAATCCTTTAACTGATTCTGAAAAGGCTGCTGAAACATATCGCTCAGCTTATGATAAAGACAGAGTTGCAGTATTTATGGCTCAAAACCAAGTTGAAGGTTCTGTAAATAAATTCTCTCAAATCGCTGATAAAAATATGATTAGTTTCTCTTTCCGCTCAGGCGGTCAAACTAATGCAGCAGAAGTTTTAGCTGCTGTATTCGGCGGTGGCGGACACGCTGCAGCTGCAGGTGCAAACTTGTCAATGAAAGGTTTAGATTTCAAATCTAAATTAACAGTTAAAGTTGACGGTAAAGTTGCTGAAGCAAAAGAAATTTTTGAAGCTGCAAACAACAATGTAAACGTTTCAAACAACAATAAAATCAATTTCAAAGATAAAGCTAAAATGATGAAAAAAATCGAAATCGAAATGTCAAACGACGGTACTGGCAGAACTTGCAGCGAATTGATTAAAGATGTATTAACGGAGTTAAGAGCTGCTCAACCTGCTACAACAAAAACTTATTCTAAAAAAGCATAATATTTTAATGTGTATTAAAAAAGGACTAAAATCATAAGGTTTTAGTCCTTTTTTATGTATAATCAAAATATGGAAATATTAAAAAAGCAAAATTGGACAATGATAGTATCTTTGTTATTGTGGATAACAATAACTCTGATACGGGTATTGCATCATTCTCCATGGTATGATGAGGCACACGCTTGGTTAATAGCACAAGAATTGAATTTGATAGAGATATTCAAATTGATGAAAATAGAAGGTCATACTTTTTTGTGGTATTTGTGCCTGATGCCGTTTGCCAAAAGTAATTTTATGTACCCTTATTCTATGCTTTTGTTAAATTGGCTGTTTTGCTTTATTGCCGTTTTGATAATATGGTTAAAATCACCGTTTAGTAATTGGGTAAAAATTTTAATAACCTTTAGTTTTCCGTTTTTTGCGTTATATCCTGTTGTTGCGCGTTGTTATTCTATAGGAATAATGTTTTTGTTTTTGCTTGCGTCAATGGAAAAGAGTAAGCTGAAACATCCTAATTGGTATGCTCTGTTGCTTGTTTTATGCGCAAATACAAGTGTAATGGCATCTGTGGGTGCGACGGTATTTGGTGGATTATTTTTGTACGAATTAGTAAAAAACAAGAAAAATCTGCTGATTCCGACAGTTATAATGCTATTAGGTGCAATATTATTTTTAGTACAGTTGTTTGGCTCTACTGACGATATAGTTTGGGAACATTCTCCTATGGGAATGTGGTTTTTTAATAATATTTTCTTTCACAGCAGAATTGTAAATGTTGTATTATTAGCAATATTTTCTGTGCTATATACGATTTTTTATATAAAAAATAAAGCCTTTCCGATTTTTTTGACTTGTTCCTATTTTATATTGTTTATAATAATATGCGTTTATAGCGGGCATTTATGGCATTGGTTTTTCTTTTACATTTATTTTTTAATATCAATTTGGTTATCCTTTGACAGGTCAGAAATTAAATGGGGTAAAATTTATATCAGTATCTTTTTATGTGTGATTTCATTTATTTATGTTGTTTATAAGCCGTTTACCGGACTTTATAATTATGTTTGGCATGACAAGTCAAAATATTTGGCAAACAGCATAATAAAAAATGAAAATCATGATAATTTGAATGTAATAATACAGTCTTTCAATTATTATCCGTTAATACCGTTTTTGAATAAAACTAAAATTAAATTATCAAATTATTGTTCAGGTGAAGTTTGCGGATATGATACAACAATGTTTACCCGTTCAAAATATTGTTATGTAAGTCCGACAGGCGCAAATACCGACTTGGTATATGAGCAAATTGATAAGGTATATGACGCAAACAGAAAAAACATTATACTTTGTGATAAAAATGACGGAGTCTTCAGAATAATAGGCAAGGATAAAGCGTTTCTTTTTACTCCTGCAAAAGTGAATAAAAATGATTCTGCAAGTATTTATTTTGTAGAAAAAATCAATTATAAACCTTAGTTTTATAAAAACTTTAATGAGCATGATAAAAAATCGACCAAAAGGTCGATTTTTTTTGCCGAATATCAACCGTTTAATGTATGGTCAATTGATAATAAATAATGTAATCTTGTAACGTGATAGATGTGTAATTCTATCGGGGCAAAGAGGTAAAATTTGAAAAAATATTCATTCAGATTACAACCTGTGCTAAATCTAAGAGAAAAGGCATTGGAAGACAAAAGGTTAGAAATGGCAAAAGTCATAAAGCTTTTGAACGACTGCCAAACCCAAGCCGAACTTTTGGAAAAAAAATATTCATCATACAAGGCTCAAATTAACCTGATTATGGAAGACGAAAACTGTATTGATGTAAAAGAATTGGCGGGCTACAACTCGTACTTGGTTCAAACAAGACAAGACATAAAAGGTATAGAAGCAAAAATTGAACAAGTAAAAAAGGTTTTAGCAGTAAAACAAAAAGAGGTAAGCGAAGCATTAAAGGATGTAAAAATTCTGGATAAACTAAAAGAAACCCAGTCCAAAAAATTCTATGATGCTATGTATAAAAAAGAAACGGAAGAAATTGACGATATAGTAACAGCAAGATATAAATTACAGGAAATATAGGGGAAAAATGACACAACAATTTGATTTAGCATTAAATATGGCAAATACAACAGACAAAATGATGTCTAATTCATCATCTTTGTATTCAAGCAAGGATAATCAAAGCGAAATGAGTACAAAATTCGGTGATATGCTTGATAATGCAAACAAAAGCTATTCAAAAAGTACAAATACAGATAGCAAAAATGTATCTCAAAATAAAACCGTAAAGCATAAAGAAGAAAAAAATGACGGTAAAAAAGAGATATTTTACGATAAAAATGAAAAAAATGTGTCTGCAAACGATACAAAAGATAATAACAAAGCAGATAATGAAGTTAATACAGCAGTAAAATTTGATGAAAAAACAGATGTAAAAGAGACAATGACTGAATTGCCCAAAACAACGGATTTTTCAGAAACTGAAGTTGTTGCTGATTGCAAAACCGACGACTTATTTTTAATGAATAACATTTTTCCTATTAGTACGGTAGAACTGCCAAATATTGAAATTTCAAATTTTGAACCGACTGAATTGGTTTTACCTTTAGAAACAATTGAGGATTTACCTGTCGGTAATGTTACATTGAATGTTGATTTTGAACCTGTATTATTGCAAGAAGATGTTAAGGCAATTGATACTTCTGTTGTTGATTCTTTAACGAAAGATATGACTGTTTCAAAGGAAGATTTAATTGCATCAATTTATAATGCAAAAACTGTTGATGATACAAAAGCAACAAAATCTGAAAAAACGGTTGATTTAAAAGTTGATAATCAGGACTTAAAACAAGAAGTTATAAAGGAAACGCCTGTCGTTGAAAAAATGAACGTTGAGCTTCCAAAAGAACAAGCAGTAAAGAATGTTTCTGTTGAAGAAAAAGTTGACGTTTCTGCAAAAACGGAAGATTTACCAATGCTTGATAAAGAAATCGAATCCGTAAAAGATGATTTAAAAGTTGAAACAAAAGAACAAGAAGTTTTACCTGTAAAAAATCAAGAATTTGAACCTGTAAAAGAAATTTCAAATTCGGTTATTGAAGACAAAACAGATGAAATTGTTGTTCCGAATCAAGATATAAATGAAAATGATATCAAATTTGAGGAAAAAGTTGTAACAACAGAAGTTAAAAATACTTCAAAAGAAGAAAACTTTGTAAATAAACTTCCTGAAAAAGATACAACAGAACAAAAAGTTGTTAATTTGGAAAACATCAAAATGGTTAGTGTAGTATCAGACCACAGCGAAGAAGTTAAACCTCAAGAAAATATTAAAGAGGAATACGCAGCAGTTGCACCAAAAGTTCAGGAATTGAAACAAGAAGTTCAATCTGCAACTTTAGAAAATGCTGTAAATGTCGCACAAAATAATTCAGACAAGACAGTTGCCGAAAAAGATGCAAAAACAAACGTAACAACAAAAGAAACAAAGGCTATCAAAGACGATGTTTCAGGTATAGAATTTGTCGATAATAAAACTGAAGATGTTACGAATAAACAAGATGTAACAGATGAAGTTCAAAAAGAAAATGTGAAGCAAAGAGTTGAAACAGTAAAAATTCAGGTTGAAGAAAATATCAAAATCAACCCTCAAATTGCAAAACCTGTGCAAGAAGAAAATAAAATGGTAAAAGCCCAAGAAACTTTGGATAAAGCAGGTTTGTCAACAGAAAATTTACAAAAAATGGACGCAAAAGTTACAGCAATTGAGGATTCAAAATCAAATTCAGGATTTGAATTTAAACAATCTTCTCAAGAAATGTTAATGCGTGATATGCTGCAATCAGCAGAACAAAGCACAAATAACGATTCTGTTATGGTAAAAACCGATTTTAATCAAACATTAAATAAAGTTTCTCAAACAACAAATTCTCAATTTATACAACAACAAAATGAAGCTCCTGAGGTAAATATTTTGGACCAAATCAGAGCAAAATTTGCGGCAAATTCATCTAACGGATTGCAAAAAATAACAATAGGTCTGACTCCTGAAAGCTTGGGTAAATTGAGCATTGAGATAGCAAAAGGTCAAGACGGTATTTCTGCACAAATCGTTGCAACAAATCCACAGGCAAAAGAAATCTTAGATAAAAATATTGAAAACTTAAAAACATTACTTCAATCACAAGGTGTGAATGTAAATAATGTCAATGTAAAAGTTTCTGAAGCAGGACGAGCTTCTGACAGTAATAACAATATGTTTAATGACAGTGAAAGTCAGTTTGATTCAAATCAAAACGGCAAAAATTCAAAAAATTCAGATAATCCGGAAGGCGAAAAACAAGCAAATTACGAATTCTTACAAAAAGAATTTCTACAAAAAGAAGTTTCGGCAGAACCTGAATTGCTTGAAGGCTTGGAAAGTGTTGAAAAAACCGTTAATTTGAATATCGGAACAGGAAACGTAAGTTATAAATTGTAGTGATAATGGAGAGGTAGGTAAAATGAGCAGCGTAACATCAGCAATTACTCAGTTGCAGACAAACACAGCAATAACTGAGAGTAAACAAGAAAAGAAATCAACAAATGACATAACGGATTCAAACATGTTTCTGAAACTTATGTTGAAACAAATGGAACAGCAAGATCCGACAGAACCGACAGATAATTCTCAATGGCTTGCACAAATGGCACAATATTCATCATTGGAAGCTATGAATAACTTAAATACTGCATTCGGTGAAGTGTCAAATAAAATATCAGAATTAAGTGATGCTGTTGCTTCAAGTAACATAATCTCGCAAACACTTTCACTTGTAGGTAAGGATGTTACTGTTTCCGTACCTGTTGCAAACGGAGACGGAAGCATTTCTTATAAAGACATTACCGGCAAAGTTGATGAAGTTTCATTCGAAAACGGTGACGGTATGGTAACGGTAAACGGTGAAAATTATTCAATCGGTAATATAAAATCAATCAGACCTTAATAAAATTTCCAAACGGACTTGGAAATTAAACGAAAATAATAATAAATTTATAAAGGACATAGAGGAGGAAAAATGTCACAAGCTTTATTCACATCAATGACAGGGTTGAACGTAGCACAGCAATCAATCAACGTAGTAGCAAACAATGTTGCAAATATCAATACTACGGCTTTTAAATCTGCGGATGCTCGTTTTGCAACTTTGTTCTCAAACACACTTACTGCAGGTAATGCTCCAACAGCAACCGCAGGTGGTACAAACCCTAAACAAATCGGTTTGGGTGTAAAATTAGAAGCCATTACAAGAAATTTCAACACAGGATCATTCTTATCAACTGATATATCAAGTGATTCAATGATTTCTGGCAGAGGTTATTATACTGTTATGGACTCTTCAAGTAACGTTTATTTAACTCGTGACGGCGCATTTACACTGGATGCTAACGGCGATATGATTACTGCAACAGGTAATAAGGTTTTAGGTGCTGCAGGTATCGCAAATGAAGAAGCATCTCAAATTCCGGTTCATATCCCTCAGGCAATCACACCAAAAGTTTCAGGTGCTGACCTTACTACAGGTGCAACTCCGCAAAAACAATTGGGTGATTTAAATAATGCTAAATTTACTGCAGGTACCATCGTATTCGGTATAAGTGACGGAACTCATTCAAGTGCGGACAATGACCCTCTTGTTGCAACAATTACAGAAAACGATGTAGCAGATACACAAACGGTAACAGCATTTGCATCAGCAGTACAAACTGCAATTACTACGGCTATATCAAATTATAACAGTTCTCACACTCCTACAATTACGGCAGGTGTTACAGTAACAGCACAAGATGACGGTACTCTTAATATAAAACTGACATCAGGTGATTCCTTAAGATTTACAAGTGCATCATCTTCAAACTTCACAACTATTTGCGGTTTTGATGAGGTAACTGCTGCAGACACAGACGGTGTGGATTCAAAAGTATTGTCTTATGTTGTAGAAGTTGATCCTGAAGCATCTCCGACAAACAGAACTTCTTTGTCTTCATACTCCATAGGTGGTGACGGTACAATCGAAGCATCATACGATAATGGTGATAAAATGACAGTAGTTTACAATGATGTAAACGGTAAGTTTGAATTTCAGTATGTAACTGCATCGGGTGTTAATATCCTTGATGAGGATGTTACAATGAATCAAAACGTACTTTCCAGTGCATCACAATTGGTAATGCAATTGGCAACCGTAACTAACGAAGCAGGTCTTGTGTCAAGAGCAGACAACTTGTGGTCAATAGGTCCTGATACAGGTGATGTAACATATACAGTTGCAGGTCAAATGGGTACAGGTACATTACAAACAGGCGGTTTGGAAGGCTCAAACGTTGACCTTGCGCGTGAATTGTCAAATATGATTATCGCACAGCGTGCGATCAACGCAAATTCCCGTGTATTTGGTACCGCAAGTAGCGTAATGGAAACATTATCTCAACTTGGCAGATAATAAATAGAACTTAGAGGACATCTTACGGTGTCCTCTGAAAAATAATTATTAAGTAATGTTAACAATTGGCAAACATGCTAAAACCATGTAGCGACATGGTTTTAGAGGACAGTGAAGAGATAGGAAATAAAAAAGTTGTCCTCTGCAGAAACAAGTTTTATAATAAAAATATGTTCTGCACAAACGGACATCTCTTGTATGGTAAAAATCTTATGATAGATGTTATTAGAAAGAATTTGTTATTTATACAAGAGCAAATTGCACCTTATACACCGCAAATAATCGCAGTAACCAAGTACTTCGGAGTTGACGCAATAATCGAAGCTTATGGAGCAGGTTTGAGAAACTTCGGAGAATCTCGGGCGCTAGAGGCAATAGAAAAGATAAATTCTTTGCCGAATGAAATAAAAATGAATTCAAAATTTCATTTCATCGGTCATTTACAAACGAACAAAGTGAACAAGGTTGTATGTAATTTTGATGTTATACATTCGGTAGATTCTTTAAAACTTGCCAAAAGTATATCAAGCGAAGCTGAGAAAGTCGGTAAAGTTCAAGATGTATTTGTTCAGTTGAATAATGCAAATGAGGAACAGAAACACGGATTTTCAAAGGAAGAATTATTCGATTGTTTTGAAGAAATCAAGAATTTAAAAAACATAAGAGTACTCGGACTGATGAATATAGCTCCTCTTGAAGCAGACGTAAATGAATTAGAATATCTTTTTGATGACGTGCAAAAAACACAAATTGAATTAGTGAACAAATTTGACTGCGAAATGAAAGAAATTTCAATGGGTATGAGCAATGACTATCAAATCGCTGCCACGCACGGCGCAACAATGTTGCGTATAGGCAGAAAATTATTTAGTACAACATAATATTGGAGGACGAATTAGTGGCTATTACAGAAAAAATTAGAGGAATTGTAGACTTTTTAACACAAGGTCTTGAACAAAACGAAGACGATACAGTTTTTGAAGATATAATGAATGAAGCAGGTGATGAATACGAAACCGAAGACAATTTAGCTTTGGCTCCGTCATATCAAACCTCACAATATCAACAAAAAAATGATAGAGCAGATTTAAAAGTTATTTCTCATCCAAATATGAGAGGTAATGAAGTTATGATTATTGAACCAAGATCATTTGGTGAAGCAGGTCAAATTGTTCAAAACTTAAAAGACAGAAAAACAATTGTTTTAAATTTACATCTTTTGGATAAAGAACAATCTCAAAGAACAATAGATTTTATTTGCGGTGCTGCAAGTGCATTAAACGGTCAACCTCAAAAAGTTGGTGACATGGTGTTTGTATTCACTCCAAACAATGTAACTTTGACTGTTGATGCAACAAAAACTCAAGCTTCACTTGGTGAAAATATTTGGAGCGGAAGAACTCTGTAAATATAAAAAGTATTAAATATATGATTTGTGATAGTTGGATTTTTAGGACACTTCGGTGTCCTTTTTTTTGTCAATAAACGGTCGGACTTTGCAAAGCAAAGTCCGACCGTTTAATAATCACTCGTTTATTTATGTTTGTCCAATTATTGTTTTACTTGAGGTGCTTGTTTTTTAAAGACATCTTTATGTTTGATTAAATTTGTTGCAGCTGCAGCAACACCGCCAATAGCCGCCAGCTTTGCAGCCAATGCCGACGTATCTGATTTTGTTATCTTTGACATAAGCTGGTTTCCGCCCAAAACTGTGCAAGCAGTCAAAAGACCTGCTCCGACAGAAGCCAAAGTAACTCCGATGGCGCTTTTATTTGTTTTTATAAAGCCAATACCTTTTTTGCAGGCATTTTTTGCTTTTTGAAATTTACTTATTTCTACAACATCTTGTGTCGGCTGCATTGTTGGTTGTGGACAGCAACAAGTGCATTTTCCGTCGCCGCAGCAACCAAAATTCGTTTGTATCGGATTTGCCGATACCGGATTTACATTCATACTATTTTCCTTATTAACTTATAATTTTTTAAGGTGCATAAAAAAAATAATTGACAAAATTTGAGTAAACATTACAAATTTGTTACGTTTATGTTAAACTGATACTATGAAACACGAATTTAAACAAAAAGTATTTTACAGTGATACGGATGCTTATGGTGTTGTTTGGCATGGCTCTTATCTTCGCTGGTTGGAAATGGGCAGAATAGGTTTATGTGAAGATGCGGGGTATACGCTTTCCAAACTTTACGATGCTGACATAACATTACCTGTTGTTGAGTTAAATGTGAAGTATAAAAGTCCTGCAAAACTTGAAGATATTTTGATTGTAGAAACGACATTAAAGGAAGTTTCCAGGTTATCAATGGTTTTTGAACAAAAAATTTTAAATGCCGATACAAACAAGCTGAATATTGAGGCGTTGGTAAAAGTAGTTGCAGTTCATAATGACGGTAATTTATACAGAACCTTGCCTGAGCAAATGACTGATTTTGCACGTCAAGTTGGGGAAGATTAACAATGAAAATGAGATTAAATAAATATATTGCATCTTCAGGACTTTGTTCAAGGCGGGCTGCGGATGAATTGATTGAACAGGGCGAAGTTGTTGTAAACGGTAAAAAAGTTACTGAACTGGGATATTTAATCTCGGAAAAGGATAAAGTTTTTATTGACGGTAAGTTAATTCAGCCTAAAAAGCACGAGTATTACCGTTTTTACAAACCTGCTGGGTATATTACGACTTCTGATGATGAAAAAGGCAGAAAAACTATATATGATGTTTTGCCTGAATATATGAAAAATCTTAATCCTGTCGGTCGCTTGGACAAAGATTCAACAGGTTTGCTTATAATGACGAATGACGGGGAATTGGTTAACCAGTTAACTCATCCGTCAATTAAAGTTCCAAAGGTTTATATCGTCAGAATTGACGGTCGTATCAATCAAAACAATATAAATCAAATGGCATCAGGTATTGAGATAGAACAGGGTAAAACAGCTTATGCAGAGATTGAAGTATTAGAAATTTCAAACAAATCCACTCTGATGCAGGTCGTTTTATATCAGGGCTTAAACCGTCAGATAAGAAAAATGTTTGATTATTTGGGTTTTGAAGTACAAAGTCTGAAACGGATTCAGCACGCGACAATTACTTTAGATGGTCTTAAAAAAGGTGAGTTTAAGCCTATAAAACCAAAACAAATTAAAGAATTAAAATCTTATTTAAGCAAGATAGAGAGTAAAGATGCTTAAAATTGCAATTGTCGGGAATATTGCCGCAGGAAAATCTTCCGTAGAAAAACTTCTTAAAGGTAAAAATTTTAAAGTATATGATACGGATTTACTTTGTCATGATATTTTAGACAACAGTAAGGATAAAATTATTGAAACTTTTTCAGACTATGATATTTTGGATGAAAACAACAATATTTCCAGAAAAAAATTGGGGGATATTGTTTTTGAACATACCGAATATAAAAATAAATTGGAAGGGATAATATATCCTCAATTAAAAGAAAATTTAACGGAAATATTTAAAAATAATCAGTCTGAAAATTTCTTGTTTATCTCGATACCGCTGCTTTTTGAAGTCGGTTGGGAAAATTTGTTTGATAAGATATTATTTGTTTATGCAGACGATGATTTGCGGCTTAAACGCTTAATGGCAAGAAACTCTTTAACCGAAGAACAGGCAAAAAAACGTTTACTGTCGCAAAAGCCGCAGGAAGATAAAATTAAAAAATCTGACTTCATTATTCGTAACAATGATGATATATTATCCTTGCAAAAAGAAATTGATGAGTTTATAATTTTGCTAAAGGATATGGAGTAAACCACGTGTCTTTAAATATAGCAAGTAAGTTAGAAGCGGGTAAGAAACAGCGTATACGTGTAGTTATAGCTGTTACTGCAGTCGTGCTTGTTTTAGTTACCCTTTGTGTTTTGCTAATTCAATTACTGCTAAAAAAAGAACGTTTAGAAATTGAAGGTCACGTAATGGAGGTTGCAAAACAAAGTGCAGTTGCAACGGACATTCTTATAAATGGTGATTTTCAAACTTTAAATCTGTTTGCCCACATTTTTGAACAGGAACCTAAATATCTTAACCGTAATAGTGTAAAACCTGTTTTAAAGGCTGCAATTAACAATACTCGTTTTTATTCAATGGGTGTTGCATATCCTGACGGAGATATTATAATTTATGACGCAAACCAAGGTTTTGCGCCGCCTATAAACGTAAAAGATTTCAAATACTTCCAAGAAGGTATGAGCGGCAAAAAATACCTTAATTTCAGTAAAAGCTTTTATGATGAAGATAAACTGATTGTTGTATATGAAGTTCCTATTATAAGAAACGGTAAAGTAATTGCTTTACTTACGGGGGCTCATGGAGCAGAAGATTATTTTAGAGCGATAGATATTACGGCATTTAATGATGAAGCTGTTGTTCATATTTTGGATGGTGAAGGTCATTTGATTTTGAGAGACCCAAGCCCGAATACGATTTTGAAATCTTCTATTTTTGAAACTGATGATGTTCCAAATGAGCAAAGAGTAAAGGCTTTAAAGGCAAAAGAACCTTTAAGCTACTGGTTTAAAGATGTAAACGGAGTAAGAAAAGTCGCAGCATATATTCCGATTGGTTACAATGACTGGAAAATTTTGGCGATACTTCCGTTTAACGCAATCACTCACAACAGTAATTCAGTTTTGAGATATGCGGTAATATTTTTCTTTGTTATAAGTACATTGATTATTTTAGGTATAAGGTACAATATCGCAATAAGACAACGTTCAGATAGTATGATTATGAATTTTGCTCTGCAAGATGATATTACGCATGGTTTGAATAAAACAAGTTTTTATCTTGAAGCTGAAAAAATTCTTTTTGACAGAAAAAGTGAAGAAGATGAAAATTGGGCTATTATTCTAATGGACATTGATAATTTCAAAATTATCAATGAGGTTTATGACATGGAAAAAGGTGATGTCGTATTAAGAGATATTGCTCAGATTTTGCGTGATACAATACAGTATAACGGTGTTTTTGCAAGACTTAATGATGATGTATTTGTTATTATGTACAAATATAGAGAAAAATCAGATATCGTTTCATTTGTTTCCAAAGTAACGGAAGATATAAGTGCTTTCAAATTAAGTATCAAGGTTATACCTTCATTTGGTGTTTATGAAATAAGTGACAAAAACGTTGCTATAAGTACTATGTGTGACAAAGCAAATTTAGCAAAGAAAACCGTAAAAGGTATGGTCGACTGTCGCTATGCTTTCTACGACGAAAGCTTAAGCCAGTCCATTTTGGCAGATAAAGAAATTGAAGATGAAATGGAAGCTGCCCTTAAAAATGGTGAATTTGAAATGTATTTGCAACCGAAAATATCTATGAAGACAATGCTTCCTTGCGGTTCAGAAGCTTTAATTCGCTGGAATCACCCTAAAAAAGGTCTGATTCCTCCATATAAATTTATTCCTCTGTTCGAAAGAAACGGATTTATTGTCGAAGCCGACAGATATATGTGGGAACAGGCATGCAAAGAAATCCATTCATGGATAGAAAAAGGGTTGGAACCGTTGCCAATATCAGTTAATATTTCAAGAATTCACTTTAAATATGAAAATCTTGTAGATACGATTGAAAGCTTAGTGAAAAAATATGATGTTCCAAAAAGATATCTTGAACTTGAATTAACTGAAAGTGCCTTTTTAGATAATGAAGGTGCCGTAAATTCAACTATTGTTAAATTGCAAGAGTTGGGTTACACAATAGCAATGGATGATTTCGGTGTCGGATATTCTTCTTTGAATATGTTGAGAACTCTGCCTGTAAATATCTTAAAGCTGGACAGAGGCTTTATCAATGAAGCAACTTGTACGGAAAGAGGCTTTATTGTTCTTAACCATGTTATCCATATGGCAAGAGATTTAAAAGCTACAGTTGTATGTGAGGGTATTGAAACAAATGAACAGGCAGAAATATTAAAAACTGCCGGTTGTAATATAGCTCAAGGTTTTTACTTCGCAAAACCGATGCCTTTAAATGAATATAATAATTTTGTTTATAATCAGCAAAGAGCTTAAAGATGTATTCCGAATTTGAAGATAAGTTATTTAATACATTATTGTTACACTATAATAACAAACCTTCAGTAAAATCTTATTTGGAATTATTGAATAAAGAAGAAAGCAATTCTATAATTTTATATCTTTTGGCATCTGCATATAGTAAAATAAATGATAGCAAAAATGCTTTAAAATATTATAAAAAAGCTGTTAGTATAAATTCAAATATAGATTTTTCGAATAAATTTGTTAATGAAAAAGAAATAATTAAAAGAGCCTTTGGTACTATTGTATCAAAGTATTCTCCATTTATAAATGAAGAATTTGAAAAACCTTTTAACTTAAAACCGATATTTGATTCAGTATATTCAAATGTTGCAAGTATGTATAGAGGAATAAACGATTTAAGTAATACTATACGGATATGTGAGAAAGGTTTAAGTGAATATCCTGACAGCAGGTTTATAAAATGGATTTATGGTGGAGCTTTGTTAAAATCCAGATTTATGGAACTCGGATGGAAATATTTTGATGACAGAGTTTTAGAGTTCTTTAAATTACCTGATGATTTTGCCCAAAAAGAGGTTTATAACTTTCAAAAAACAGATAAACCTGTATATGTGCATTATGCAGGTGGACTTGGAGATACAATTTTCTTTGCAAGATATTTACCTTTATTTAAAGAAAAAGGTATTGAAATATTTTCCAAACCTCAAAAATCTATGAAACGTCTATTTTTGGCTTCGCATTTGCCATATTACGAAGATGAAGTTACATCTGATGATTTTGATTTTAGAATTAATTTTATGAATTTAGCAGGCTTATTTAAAACAACTGAAAATACTGTACCTTTTGCTGAAGGATTTATGAAAGCGGATAAAAAAGATATAGATGAATTTCGTGAGAAATATTTTAATACGAATAAGAAAAAAATCGGTATAGTGTGGAATACAGGTAAAGACGATATTATAAGAAAAATTGAATTAAAGGAATTAATACCATTATTTAAAAATAAAAATTGCCAATTTTATTCTCTTCAACACGAGGTTACAGCAGAAGAAAGAACTTTATTGAAACGAAATAATGTTATTAATATTGGTGAAGAATTTAAAGATTGGGAAGATACAGCTGCGGCATTATCAAATTTAGATTTGTATATTGGTGTTGATACAAGTGTTTCAAATTTAGCAGGTGCATTGGGGGTTAAATCATACATTCTTGTCTTGGATTTTTGTGAATGGCGTTGGTGGATTAATGAAGAAACAACACCTTGGTTTAAATCTGCAACAGTATTTAGGCAAAAAAATCATGGTGATTGGTCGGACGTTATTGAAAGAGTAAAATCGAGATTAAAATAAAAAAAAGCCACCTAATCGGCGGCTATCAGACTTGGGGAGGAGGTAAGTAAACCTTTCGGTTTCTTATGGTTTTTATATCGCTTATCAATTTTAAAACTTTATATTAAATTTTCATTTATCCTCCAAATGGTTTATGCTAAAATTTCTGTATGGATAAAACAGTTGAAAAGATTACAAATGGTTTAAAAGGTGAAATCATCATTCCTTCCGATAAATCGCTTTCTCACAGAGCAATTATGATAAGCTCTTTGGCAAAAGGTGTTGCAAAAATTGAAAATTTTTCTGCAGGTGCAGACTGTCATTCGACATTGAATTTATTTAAAAATCTTGGAGTTGAAATTGAGTTTAAATCAGAAAAATCTTTAATTTTAAAATCAACAGGTAAATTAACCGAGCCTAAAAATGACCTTAATTGTGGTAACTCAGGAACTACAATGCGATTAGTTTCAGGAATTTTGGCAGGACAAAACTTTAATTCAGTTTTGTATGGTGATGAAAGTCTTTCAAAACGTCCGATGAAAAGAGTTATTGAACCGCTCTCTTTAATGGGCGCAAAAATTGATTCTAATGAAAATAAAGCTCCGTTAAAAATTTATGGGCAAAACCTTAAAGGAATTGATTATAATTCAAAATTAGCATCGGCTCAGGTTAAGTCGTGCGTTTTGCTTGCAGGGCTGCATGCAAGCGGTAAAACATCTTTTACAGAACCGTATGTTTCAAGAAATCACACTGAGCTAATGTTGAAATATTTGGGTGCGGATATTTCGGTTGAAAATTCAACAACGACAATTGGCAAGTCCGAACTCTTTGCAAAAGATATCAGTGTTTGCGGTGATATCTCATCTGCGGCATTTTTTATTGCGGCAGGTTTAATTGTTCCAAATTCTGATTTTATAATTAAAAATGTCGGACTAAATCCTACACGTACAGGAATATTGGATGTTGTCAAGATGATGGGCGGACAGGTTGAAATACTCGATAAAAAGATAGTTTCAAATGAAGAAGTCGGGGATTTAAGAGTTAAAACATCTGATTTGCGCGCCTGTGAAGTATCAGGAAGTTTAATTCCGAGACTAATTGATGAAATTCCTGTAATTGCTGTTATGGCGACTCAGGCAGAAGGTACAACGATAATAAAAGATGCTCAGGACTTGAGAAATAAAGAATCTGACAGAATTTCTGCCGTTGTAACCGAATTGAGAAAATTCGGTGCTGATATTGATGAAACTCCTGACGGATTTATTATTAGCGGTAAAAAATCTTTAAAAGGTGATTGCGAAGTCAATACATATCACGATCACAGGCTTGCAATGAGCATGTATATTGCGGGTTTAGTCAGTGAAAAACCTGCAAAAATAAATGATTTTCAATGGGTTGATATATCTTTCCCTGAATTTGAAAAATTGATTATTTCACTGCAATAGCAGAAATTTCCAACAATGCGCCTTTTGGCATATCGCTTACGCTGACACAAGTTCTGGCAGGCTTTGATATAAAATATGTTTCATAAATTTTATTAAATTTTTTGAAATCACCCATGTAAGCAAGAAAACAATTTGTTTGAACAATATCTTCAAATGAAAAATTTGCAGCTGTAAGTATTGCAGAAATGTTTTTTACAACTTGCTCTGTTTGAGCTTCAATTTCTGTATCAATAAGTTCATTTGTCTCAGGATCAATTCCGACTTGCCCAGAAATATATAATGTATTACCGTTTACAAGTGTTGCCTGAGAATAAGGACCAACTGCCTTTGGTGCAGCTTCAGTATTTACGTATTCAATCATTTTATAAACTCCTTTATAAACTAAAAGCCACTTTGCAGTGGCTTTTAAAATGGTACTCCCAGGCGAATTCGAATCGCCGTCGCCTCCGTGAAAGGGAAGTGTCCTAGGCCTCTAGACGATGGG
>CAJOPF010000020.1 GCA_905236205.1 Candidatus Gastranaerophilales bacterium | reverse complement strand
TATAAAACTAATGTCCTGCAGTCAGAACTTTATCAATCAAACCATATTCCAAAGCTTCTTGCGCAGATAAATAATGGTCACGTTCGCAGTCTGCAACAACTTTATCAACTTCTTGTCCTGAATTTTGAGCGATAATTTCTGTTAACATTTTTTTCATTCTCAAAATTTCTTTTGCTTCTAACTCAATATCAGTTGCTTGTCCTTGTGCGCCGCCCAAAGGTTGGTGAATCATTATTCTTGCACTTGGAAGAGCCATTCTTTTACCCTTTGTTCCTGCACATAACAAAAATGCGCCCATAGAAGCGGCTTCACCTATACAAATAGTTGAAACATCCGCTTTTATCAATTGCATCGTATCATAAATAGCCATGCCTGCAGTTATGACACCACCTGGGCTGTTTATGTATAGCATAATATCTTTTTCAGGATTTTCACTATCCAGCAACAACAACTGCGCAACTATTGAATTTGCCAAATCGTCATCTATTTCATCACCTAAAAAAATAATTCTTTCACGCAATAATCTTGAAAATATATCAAAAGAGCGTTCACCTCTTGATGAGGCTTCTATAACCGTCGGTACATAGCTTAAAATTTTTGCTCTGTCTAAATTTTCCATTTTATCTCCTTTTATCTGTTTTTAATCATTGAAACCAACGAATTAAATTTTTCACTGACAATATTCTTTATATTAGAAAAGATTTCCGCATAATTCAAGTTTTTAACAATTTCAACAAAAGTAGTAAATCGTTTTTTGAAATAATTAGCATCTATTTTTTCAGAATTAAGTTCCTCACTGTAAGCACGTCTTATAGGAGAATAGAAACTTCCCAATCCTGAACCCATTGCGGCAATTTCTTCAAAAGTCAATGACGTTACGTCAACGCTTCTGTTTCTTAATTCATTGATTAAATTTTCAAATCTTTCATCAACATAAACCTTGTTTGGACCGACAACCAGAATACTTGCGGCATAATTTTTAGCATCCTCAGGAGAAACTTCTATAAAATCCCAGTCTTGTAGTGGTTTAGGCAAATCTCCTACTATGGCTCCTGAAACTTTTATACCCAATTTTGGTCTTACAAGAGTTAAAACAGAATTCAAATGTATAAAACTGCTTATATTGATAGTATAGACTTTATAATTTGGACCTAATGCCGATTGCAGCCACATTATACCTGAAGAACTTGTACCTCTGCCTGAATGACCTACATATATATTTTTTCCGTCAACCAAAACATCACTGCCTTCAAGATACAAACCTTTTTCATTAAAAGTTGGAGAAGGAATAGGAACAGCAATATATCTTATTGTAGGATCTTCTTTTAACAAAGGTTTAAAAATACGTCTTACAATAAATCTTTCTTTATCTCTCATCGGAACGCGCTGAGCACATTCAATAACGTTGTTACCTATTACGATAACGGCATCTTTTGGAAATAAGAAATTATTACCTTGTTGAACATCTTTCATATATTGTAATTCTGCAACATCCAACACTTCAGGATTTAATCTTGTTACTTTTACATTTTTTTCTTTTAAATCAGCAGAAACTGCATCTGCTTCAGAAACAATACGTCCGAAGACATGCGGATTAACAAGTTGAATTGGTTTTCCTGCCGCAGTTTCCATAATTTTTTGATTATCCAAAATATATCCGTACCCCAAAACCGATTTATGTATTTGCGGAACAGACAACATATTCGGAGAACCTATAATCGCATTTTCCAATGTATCCCATTCGTGTTCAACATATACCAAAGAATCTCTGTTTATTGTCTTTGTAGGAATTGCCATCAATATAATAATCAAAACCGCTAATAAAAACGCAAATATATTTATAACTTTTTTCATTTTCCCTCTAACCTTTATAACTTAAATGCGGAGCGTTTTCACTCCGCATTTTTATATTATTGTTTCAAGAATGACTCATAATTTCTTGCAAGCAGGTGTGAACGGACTTGATTTATCAAATCAAGAGCAACACCGACCATGATGATTAAAGATGTGGCACCAATACCTTGCAACGTTTTGATATTTGTTACATACGACGCAAATGAAGGTATCAATGCAATAATACCCAAAGCAACAGCACCGATAAATGTTGTTTTGCTCAATATTTTATCAAGAGCTTCTGCCGTAGGTTTTCCAGGTTTTATACCTGGGATTGAAGAACCGTATTTCTTCAGATTTGTTGCAATATCTTTTGGCTGCATATTAGGCATAATTGAAGCGTAAAAGAAAGTTAATGCGAAAATCAACAAGAAATATATAACATAGTACGGTATTCCGTCAGGACTCAAAAATTGAGTTAACCCCATAACAGCATTTTTTACTGCACCGTTAGGCAGATTTGATTGTCCGACCAAACTCAAAACCGTCGTAGGGAACAACAGTATTGCAATTGCAAAGATTATAGGCATTACACCACCGGGATTAAGTTTAAACGGAATAAAAGTATTCACGCCGCCATAAACTTTGTTGCCCACCTGACGTTTTGGATTTATTATTGTAACTTTTCTGACAGCTTCTTGCATAATAACAATTACAACCATTGTTACAAAGAAAATCAACAACAGCATAAACAAACCAAATCCTAAAGAAGGATCTCTTGATACCATTTGAGCCGTTCTTGAAGTATAAATCGGTATACCTGAAATAATACCTACGAAAATTATCAAAGAACCGCCGTTACCGATACCTTTTTCCGTAATCAATTCAGATATCCACATTACAAGAACGGAACCTGCCGTTAAAACAGCAATAGAACTGATATAGAATAAAGCATGATTGCTTGCCGTAATAGCACCCGGTAAATGACTCATATAAACCATAAAGATTACAGCCTGAAAAGCTGCCAAAATTACGGTAAATATTCTTGTATATTGAGACAATTTTCTTCTGCCCGCTTCACCTTCTTCTTTTTGTAATTTTTCCAAAGAAGGAATTACAACAGCCATCAACTGAATAATAATCGATGCTGTAATAAACGGTCCGATACCCAATGCAAATATTGAAACTTTACCTAACGCACCGCCTGAAAATAAATCTAAAAATCCTATTATATTATTTCCGCTTGCGATATTTGAAAAAATTGCGTTATTTATACCGTAAACAGGTAACTGAACGCCAAAGCGAAATGCAGCAATCATTAAAACAGTAAAAATAATTTTACTTTTTAATCCTGATGCATTCCACATAGACATCAAGTCTGCGGAGGTAGGCATTTTTATTTTACCTTGTTGCATTATACCAATTCAACCTTTCCGCCTGCTGCTTCAATTTTTTCTTTTGCTGAAGGAGTTACGTAATTAGCTTTTACAGTAACAGCTCTTTTAATTTCTCCGTTGCCCATAACTCTTAAACCTTGAGTTGACGGATGAGCTTTTCTGATTTCTTTTAAAGAATCTAACGTAATTTCTTCCAAAGACAATCTGTCAATGGCATTTACGTTAATTTCAGCATATTTAATTTGGTTAATAATTTTAAAGCCTTTTAATTTAGGCATTTGTCTGTAAGATGGCATTTGACCGCCTTCAAAACCTCTTTTTGAACTTCTGCCTGCACGTTGACCTTCACCGTTTGCACCGCGGCAAGAAGTTTTACCATGACCTGAAGCACGACCGCGACCAAATCTTTTAGATTTTTTTGTAGCACCTTCTGCAGGTTTTAAATCTTCTAATGTAATCATAATTATTGTCCTTCTTTCTAATTTCAAATTATTCTTCTACAACTTTTACAAGATGAGATACTTTATTTACCATACCCATAATTGTTGCGCTTGGCATATGTTCAACAACTTGGTTTAATTTTTTCAAACCTAAAGCTGCAACAACTTTCTTT
>CAJOPF010000019.1 GCA_905236205.1 Candidatus Gastranaerophilales bacterium | reverse complement strand
ATATCTCAGACGTGCAGGATAAAACTTATGTAGAAATAAAAGAGAAAAAGACAGGTAAATATAAACGATTTCCTCTAAACAACAAGTTACAAAGACTAATAAAGGAATACTTAAACAATACAAGGAAAGATGTTTATTCGGTCGATGAAGATGAGCCTTTGTTTGTCGGTAAAAAGCATAAGAGATTAAACCGTTCACAAGTTTACCGATTTTTAAATGAAGCGTGTAAAAATGTGGGCTTAACCATTAATGTAGGCTGCCATTCAATGAGAAAGTGCTTTGGTTATCATCATTATAAACAGTTTAATGATGTTGCGTTGTTGCAAAAAATACTAAACCATTCAAGTCCGTCAATAACTCTGAGATATATCTCGATTTATCAGGAAGAAATAGATTCTTCGTATAATCAGTTCGAATTGTAATAACAAATATATTGAAGAAAAGATAATTTATCATGTTGTATTTATAACAAAGTTTGTTATAATATAAGCATAGTTTGTTATAAATGAGGTAAAACATGAACATTTCTTTAACACCGGCATTAGAAAAATTTGTAAATGACAAGGTAGCATCAGGCTTATATAATTCTGTAAGCGAAGTTATTCGTGAAGCTATCAGATTACTTATTTCAAAAGAAGCAATATCTCAGGAACAAATAATGAAACTAAACCGAGATATAGAAGAAGGCTTAGATGATACGGTTTCTTATGATGGTCAAGAGGCATTATCAAGATTAAAGAGTGATTATGCAAAATAGATATATAATCAAAGGTAAAGCCTTAGACGATATTAAAATCATTGCCGATTATATTGCAAAGGATAATGTATCTGCTGCTATAGGTACAATAGAGTCGTTCGAGAAAGCTTTTGAAAAACTTGCTGAATTTCCAAATGTGGGAATAGTAAGAAAGGATTTTACCTATCTGGATGTTAGGTTTTTTGTGGTAAAAAAACATTATCTTGTTGTTTATAATATAGAAAATGAAAAAGTGTGTATTTTAAGAATTCTTACTTCTTATCAGGATATTTGCTCAATGCTATAATGCAACAATTTATTTGTACATAGCTTTTTATAAAAACTTATGCACCTAGCTATTTAGCGGGGTGCATACCTTTCCTTGATAAGAGATTAATATAAATATTGTCTTTTGTAAAGTGTCATTTTCTGTCACACTTAGATTCCTGTTTTTTTTTCGTTTAAATCCCAAGTTCAAGAATTGTATTTTTTATGCACCAAACTAAATAATATGGTGCATAAATGGTGTTTATTGTGCCAACATTGGAGTGGTTAAATAAAAAAGAAGCATTGGATATAGTATCAAATTTACCATATAGAATATTAAAAGCAAATCCAGAATTGTCATATGGCGAAAAAAATGAAAATATGATAATTAAAGGTGACAATTTAGATGCATTAAAAGCATTACTCCCTTACTACAAAGGACAAGTTAGTATCAGATAACTTCTTGTTTCCTCACTAGTCTACCCCATTTTTAACACAGTGATACAATCGACCAATCCGTCCATATGTATCGTTATTGTAAAACGAAAAATTAGGTTACTATGTCAAACAAAAAAGCGAAAGAATTAAATAACGTTATTGAAAACAACGAATTAGTTTGTTCATCATACTTATCAGGTGAATATTCTTTCGCTGTTGAAAAAGATACTTCTGATAAAATAGTTTCTTTTAAACCAACAACAAAGTTAAACTTAAAGCTTATAACTCCAAATGAACAAGAACCTATTACTCGTGAAAAATTAGTAAAATTTTACACAGATATTATTCAAATCTATTCTTTTGATGGCTAATATTATAAAATTTGTGATAGGATAATCATATGAAATTAGCAGTAGCATACGCACGAGTATCATCAAAAAAGCAGGAAGACACAGGTTTTTCAATACCTGCTCAAATACAACTGTTTAATAATTATTCCGAAAGAGCAAATATTAAAATTGTAAAAATTTTTGAGGAAAACAAAACAGGAGGTAAGGTTGGCAGGAAAGTTTATAATGAAATGCTTGCATATGTAAAAGAACATAATATAAAGGATGTACTTGTTGAGAAAACTGATAGGATTTACAGAAATTTCAGAGATTATGTTGTATTAGACGATTTAATACAAAATTACGATTTAACAATACATCTTGTTAAAGAAAATTCTATTTTAAGCCAAAATGCAACAAGCCACGATAAACTTGTACATGGTTTTAAAGTTTTACTTGCTAAAAATTACCTTGATAATTTACAGGAAGAAGTTATCAAAGGAAGAGAAGAAAAAATTAAAGAAGGTGGTTATCCACATAAAGCACCTGTTGGTTATTATAATGATACTAACAAAGAAACAAAAAAGAAAGAAATTTTTGTAGATAAAAATAAGGCGAAATATGTAAAAAGACTGTTTGAACTGTATGCAACAGGAACATATTCTGTTGATGAATTAAGAACTAAATTGTATAATGAAGGTTTTAACCACAATGGAAGACCATACTCAAAGCCTAGATTATTATTTGTCCTAAAAGATGTCTTTTATATTGGAAAAATGAAAATAAAGGGTGTTATATATGACGGTAAACACACCCCAATTATTGACATTGAAACATTCAACCGAGTGCAGAAAATGTTTAATCAAAGTAAAGCAAGAAGTCATGACATTGAATTTGCATACACAGGTTTATTAACTTGTGGTCACTGTGGGTGTCAAATGACTGCTGAATTAAAGAAGGGTAAATATGTTTATTACCATTGTACAGGTAAACGTGGAGGAAATTGCAAGCAAGATTATATAAGAGAAGAAAAACTTGACGAAGTATTTTTGGAATTAATTGACAAGTTACCTGACCCTGACAAAGGTTTATTTGAAGAAATTAAAAAGGCTGTTAAAGAAATAAGAAAACTCAAATTTAATTATGAGGAAGAAAGTTTAGAAAATATTAAAAAACAGATATTAACTTTTCAAACAAGGTTAGATAATCTATATATGGATAGACTTGATAGAAGAATCACTGAAGAATATTGGTTAGAAAAGCATAATCAGTGGCATGACGAAAAAGATAAACTTGCCCAAAAGTTACAATCAATGAACAACGCAAGTAGAAATTTTGATGAAGGTTCGAACTTATTAGAAAGCTTCTGTAAACACGCTCACAGCGAGTTTTTGGCAGCTTCTCCAAAGAAGAAATGTGCAATCTTAAAAATGTTAGGTTCGAACTTTATATACAAAGACAAAGAAGTAAGCGTAGTGCTTACTTCCGTGTTCAATTATTTATTAAATAATCGTTTTGTTAACTATGGAGCGGGAGACGAGGCTCGAACTCGCGACATCCTCCTTGGCAAGGAGGCATTCTACCACTGAATTACCCCCGCAAATATATTGCTGTATTCCAATTATACATGACAAATTTTAAATTGCAAGCTATTTTTATTTTTTTTTTGAAAATTTTTTTTACAAACAAAATTTTTCATGTTTTTTTCTCCGTTTGAACATGTATAATCTTCATGTTGAGAGGATTTTTTCATGCCGGTTAAGAAAAACAATAATCAAGAAATAAAAAATGCTCTGATGCCACAGGATATTGTTGCGGAAGAAGCTGTTTTGGGCGCTATTTTAGTAAGTCCAAAAATTGTTATGAATAAAGTTGTTGAAATTCTGAAAGCAGACAATTTTTATAAGCCCGCTCACAGATATATTTTTGAAGCAATGCTGCAACTTTATAACCAAAATCAAATGATTGATATTGTTTCAGTCTCAGATGTTTTAAGCTATTCTCAAAAATTAGAATTGGTCGGAGGTCGCGCTTTTGTTAATGATTTAGCCTTCAAAACCGTTACAACCGCAAATGTTGCCTATTATGCAAATATAATAAAAGAAAAAGCCATAAAAAGAGCTTTGATAAATGCAGGTTCGGAAATCGTCGCGTCAGGATACGAAACGGATAATATTGACAATTCTTTGGAAAATGCTGCCAAGATGATTTTTGATATTGCATCTCAAAAATCAACAAAAGATTTTATTCCTGTAAAAGAAGATGTATTTAACGTTTATGATCAAATTCAATACAGATATCAGCACAAAGGCGAACACACAGGTGTAAAAACTCATTTTTATGATTTGGATGATACTACCAACGGTTTGCAAAAATCAGATTTAATCATTCTTGCAGCGCGTCCGTCTATGGGTAAAACAGCATTCGCCCTAAATATTGTAGCAAATGTTGCTATCAAATCAAAAGTCCCTGTTGCACTGTTTTCACTTGAAATGTCAAGAGATCAACTGGTTCAGCGTATGATGTGTTCAGAAGCCGAAATCGATATGCAAAGAGTTAAAAACGGTAATTTACAGTCAAAAGACTTTGACAAACTCGCAAGGGCTATGGAAGATTTGTCTGAAGCTCCTATTTTTATTGATGATACAGGCGGATGTACATTGACTGATATTCGTGCAAAATGCAGACGGCTTGCTATGACAGAACCAAATTTAGGACTTGTTGTTATAGATTATTTACAGCTTATTGCCTCATCAAGCAACAACGACAGGAATCAAGAAATTTCAGCTATATCAAGAGGCTTGAAAATACTCGCAAGAGAATTGAATGTTCCTATCATTGCGCTTTCACAGCTATCAAGAAAAGTGGAAGACAGAGGAGATAAACGTCCTATGCTTTCCGACTTGCGTGATTCGGGTGCTATTGAGCAGGATGCTGATATTGTTATGTTTATTCATCGTGAAGATTATTACAAAAAAGATTCTGATGATGAAGAAGAAGTTAGCAAAATTGCGGAGTCAAGCGGTAAATCGGATATTATAATTGCAAAACACAGAAACGGTCCTACTGACACAATAAAACTTCTGTTCCAGGCTAATATAACAAAATTCAAAAATCCAATTAAATCAACCGAAGATATTTTTTAATTTATATTATATTCTTGATTACACTATGTATTTTTACCAATTTTTCCCTATCGTGTTTTATATTTTCAAGCAGTTTAATAATGTCATTGTATAATTGTTGTTCGTTTTTTGTTCCGCCAAACGAAAATAACTCATCAGGTTCAACATTTAAAACTTTTATAATTTTTTCTAAAGTGTCGGCAGTTAAAAAGCCTTTACCTGTTTCAATAATTCCTAATCCATTTAATGAAATATCAATTTTTTCTGCAAATTCCAACTGAGAAAAGCCTTTTGATTTTCTTAAACTCTTAATTTTTTGTCCAAGTAATTTTTTTATATCCGACATTTTAACCTCTTTTGTATTTTAAGGTTAATATATTTAAGATTATACACAATTAAACTGTTGACTATAATAATTTAATTGTGTATAATCTTAATTAAATTATTGCTGTAACAAGTTTGATTAGGTAAAATAGAAGTTTATATGAAAAATTTATTCACCGTTCATTATCCATTATTCTTAGTAAAAACACTTGCTTTTACACTCGCTGAAACCCTGATTGTAATGGGCATAATTGGTATTGTATCCGCATTGACTTTGCCGAACTTAAACAGTTCAACAGGTGATAAAGAAAAAGTAGCTAAAGTTAAAAAGATATATCAAAATCTAACAGATGCTTTAGGTCGTGCAACTGCTGTTTATGGCCCTTTTGAAAATTGGTTTATTAATGATGCAAATGATGCTGCAAAATCAAAACGATTTGCAGAACGCATGACAGAATTTATGAAAGTTTCAAAGACTTGCGGGACTTCAACAGGCTGCTTTTCTTCTTCAAAATTCTTAGTTATGGAAGGTGAGGAATGGTCTTCAAATCGCTTGAGTAGTTTACAAGGTAAAAATGCTCAAATGTATATTCTTGCAGATGGCACTTCGATTGCTTTTTATACAATAAACAATGGTAGTGTTATTAGTATAGATATCGACGGACCGGCAAAAGGTAAAAATCAGGAGGGTGTTGATAGTTTTTCATTTTTTATAACTTCTCATGTAAATTATGAATTGTCTGCTTGTGGCTGTAAGCCTGCTGGTGATAGTGAATGTGCTCACAGTGGTGCCTTTGATGATACATATGATATTGCTCAATGGGTAATAATGAATGAAAATATGGATTACTTAAAGTGTGCAAGTACATTAAACTGGCAAACAAAAACAACTTGTAAATAGTAAAAATAAACACTAATTTAATATATTGAGCAGAACTCTTTACAAGCAAAATTCCCCTGTTATAATTGTAGTATGAATACGTACGTTTATTCAATTGAAGATGATGCCGAAAATGCCCAAACGCTTTATGTAAACTTGACGAACAAGTGTTCAAACAATTGTGTATTTTGTATCAGAACCACTGTTGATGATATTAAAGGCAAAAATATGTGGCTCGATAATGAAAACTTTTCGGCAAGTGATGTTTTAAAACAATTTGAAAACTTTAATACCCCTAAAGAAGTTGTTTTTTGCGGATATGGTGAACCTCTTATGAAATTTGATATTTTAAAAGAAGTTGCAACAGCATTAAAAGAAAAAGGCATTAAAATAAGAATCAATACAAACGGAACAGGAAATATTATAAATAAAAAAGACATAGTTCCTGAACTTGCAAAATTTACCGATGAAATTTCAATTAGTCTGAATGCTCCTAGTCAAGAACAATATGACGAAATTTCAAAACCAAAGTTGAAAAATACATTTGCTGAAATGCTTGACTTTACAAAGAAATCGGTGGAAAATAATATCAGAACAACTCTCACTGTCGTTGATGAATATCCTGATTACAAATTGGATATTGAGGCTTGCAAAAAAATAGCAAACGAAATTGGCGCGGATTTTAGAGTAAGAAAATGGATTAGTAATGGTTATTAGTATAATTTGTAGGAAATGAAAGGAAAGACAAATGCTAAAAGAACAATTAGACAAAATTATGTGTCCTAAAACTATCGCAGTTGTTGGTGCTTCTACAAAAGAACACACAATTGGTTCAGACATCATGAAAAGATTACAAGAGTACAAATTTACGGGTAAAATCTATCCGATTAACCCAAAAGGCGGTATAATCGAAGGTTTACAAGCTTATACAACAGTAAATGAAGTACCTGAAAGTATTGATTTGGCTATTATTGTTGTAAATTCAAAATTCGTTTTATCAACAATTGATCAATGTCATGAAAAGGGAATTACAGGTTTGTGTATCATCACTGCAGGTTTCAAAGAAACAGGTGCAGAAGGTGCAGAACTTGAAAAACAACTGGTTGAAAAATTAAATGAATACGGCATGAGATGTGTAGGTCCTAACTGTTTAGGTGTTGTAAACACTAACCCTGAAATCAGCATGGACGGATGTTTTGCTGAAAGTTTACCTGAACGCGGACACATCGGTTTCGTTTCACAATCAGGCGCATTAGGCGGCGGTATATTGAACATATTAAAAGACTTAAATCTTGGTTTTGCACAATTTATTTCAATCGGTAACCAAGCAGACGTTAATGCTGAAACTGCAATTGAATACTGGGAAAATGATGATGATGTTCATCAAATGTTGTTATACATGGAATCAATTCAAAACCCTGCTAACTTTAGAAAATTAGCTACAAGAATTTCTAAGAAAAAACCTATCCTTGCTTTAAAAGCAGGTCGTTCTGCAGCAGGTGCTTCAGCAGCATCTTCTCACACAGGTTCCTTAGCAGGTGCGGATAAAGCAGCTAACGCTTTATTGGCTCAATCAGGTGTTATCAGAGAATACTCTTTGAAAAACTTATTCTCAACAGCAAAAGTATTTGCTAACTGCCCTATTCCAAAAGGAAACAGAGTAGCTATTATTACAAACTCAGGCGGTCCTGGTATTATGGCAACAGATGCCGTTTGCGAATATGGTATGGAAATAGCTAAAATTACAGACCAAACAAAAGAAACATTAAGAAGTTTCTTGCCTGCGGCAGCATCTGTTAAAAACCCAATAGATATGATTGCATCAGCTCCTATCGAACACTATAAACAAACGCTTGAAACAGTTATCGCTGATGAAAACGTTGATATGATTATTTGTATTTACTTGCCGTTCT
>CAJOPF010000018.1 GCA_905236205.1 Candidatus Gastranaerophilales bacterium | reverse complement strand
GCTGTTGCAACAAAAACGATAGTCAGACCTTTTTCTTCCATCATATTTTTGAGTTCTGCTCTAATATCCATAAGCGACCTCCATTAAATCATCCTCTTCATCAAGATATTTTTCAGTTTCGTAATAGTAAAATTTCTTTTTAGGAGCATAGTCATTCAAGAACATAGACATATCGTTCTTTCCGCATGCTTCCATTTCTTTATTTTTTTGAATAACCCTATCCATTTCGGTATTTGCAAGCCTTGTAACATGGGGTTTTAATTCTTTATTAACTTGAGCATAGGCAATTTTATAATTTTCGCATTGTTCTTCAAAAGGAATGGTTTTTAATCCTTTTAAATATGCCTTTGTTGCCTTCAAGCTACGTTGTTTTATAGCCATTGCTTCTTGGAACTCTTCTTTTGAAATTTCATTTGCATAGAGTGCCGGAACTGCTTTAATTACTTTGCATTTACCTAAAAACTCATCATTATCTGCCTTAAATACCCACGCTTCTTTATAGTTTTGAGGATCTCGGCGAAGATAAACTTTGGTTTTCATTTTTGAAACCATCCAGTCTGCCCAATATGTAATATCAAGAGATCTGTCTATAATTCCATTTCTTGCAATAGTATAATTTTTAGATGTTCTCATGCAGAACAATTTGAGAGCATCTTTCGATGTAACTATTTTTTCTGTAAAATCGTCTTCAAAAAGCTGATCTCGACTTTTACCTTTTGTATTTATACCTTCAGACGGCTTTTTATTTAAAACGTCTGTTATAAAAGAATTAAATATTTCTCTAAATTTATCTATTGTATAGAGTTTTCCTGTTTTTATTTCTTTGATTAATTTTTCAGGTCTTTCAACTACGTTTCCGCCTCTGTAACCTTCACAATGTTTAGACATAATATTTTTAATCGTATTGAAATCTCTTTCAATTGGTTTTGTTTGTGCATTATACGGTTTTGCAAAATGTACCTGAACATTTAATTTATCAAGCATTGATGTTGTTCTTGATTTATCGTTATCAACTTTTACATCATCAATATATTTTGGTCTGCCTCCGGCAAAGTCTTTACAACGGTAGTCTTTACCATTATCAATAATTACATCTTTTGGTAATCCATAAGTTTCTGCGGCATAATAAAAAGCCTGAAAAATTCTGTCTGCATTCGGGCTACCACATTGTAGAGTCCAACCAAGCCACTTTCCTGATTTGTAATCTCGCCAAGCAGTAACCCAAGGAAATGTTGGTTTACCGTTTTCATCAAGAACAGCGACATCTATTTGTGCGTGGTCGGAAACCCATATTTGACCACATCTGTACATAGAATAATCTCTGTTTAAATAATTTCCAAATTTCCTATTATAAGCAGATTCGCCATAACGAGATAAATAAATTGCTTGTGGCGGAACTTCTTTTTTTAATCTTCTCAAAAAAGTATATTTACTTGGGAATTCGTCTTTTTTTATGTTGTCGGTTCTCATTGCATAACCGAGAGTTACATCATAACAAGATTGGAGCGATGCTGCACCTTCAACAAGATACATATTTTTAAAATATTCAAAATATTCATCCTTAATTATCGAATCTCTCGTAGTTCCTCTGCGAGATAAAAGACCATCAATCCCGTCTTTACAATATCTTCTTCTCATTCTTATTACACTTGAATAAGTTGTTGTTTCATCAGGATGTTGTGAATTCCAATTTTCAATTTCTTTAATAAGTTCCTGACCTCTTATTACAAGTGACCGTTTAACAAGACATATATATTTATCAGCTTGATGTTTTACCCATTCAGGAACATCGTCATAAATTTTCTCGTCAGAATTGATATTTAAAATGCTTAATGCTCTTAAAGGTAATGAATTAATATGGATATAATAAATGTTCTTTTTACCCTGACGAATAGTTTTGTATAGATATAAACCTTTTTTACAATACTTTTTAAGTGATTTGACTTTAATATTTAATAGGTTGCAAACTTCATCCTGCGGAATCCATTCATTTAAAATTTTATTTTTAATTTTTAATTCGCTCATCCGTTAGTTTATAACCCTCAATTTTTATTCCTAAAAGTTGTTCCATTATGTAAATATCAACTTCAGGTCTATCGATATCACCGCATAAATGTCT
>CAJOPF010000017.1 GCA_905236205.1 Candidatus Gastranaerophilales bacterium | reverse complement strand
AATAATCAAGAGTCAGTCAGAAAAGCTGACGGCGTTGAAGGAAACGCTTAAAACTCAAGCCGAAAAACTAACGGCATTAAAAGAAACTGTTAAGAAACATAATGAGAAATATATAAAATTCAAAAAAGAATTTAGTAAAATACGCTCAAAAGAGTATTTGCAAATATATTATACCGTAAGGTTTAATGGAATAACCCCTGAGTTATTAGATACTTTAGAAAAACTTGACCAGTCAAAATACAGTTGGCTTACATGTCATAAAAAGATTTGGCTTATTTATATAATGTGTCTTTTGAAATTAAATCGGAAAGAAGAAGCTCTTAAAGTTTTAAAAAAATATGATTATTTCCATAATAAAGATTCAATCCAAAAGTATTTTCCTGTGTCAAAATTTGCTCATGAAAACGATATAACAAATGAATTAATTGAGCAATCGGCTAAATGTTATGATATAATTGAACAAAATAACAAAGATGAAGTTTTAAAAAATTTAATTGAAGGCAAAAGGATAGCTCTTGTCGGTAACGGTCCTTGCGAAATTGGTAAAAATAAAGGTAAAGAAATAGATTCTCATGATATTGTAATTAGGTTTAATAATTTTAAAATAGAGGGTTACGAGAATGATTATGGTTCAAAAACGGATATTTGGTCTTGTAATTTGAATCCCGACGTAGAATATAAAAATAATGATTTTAAATTGGTAATATTGGCAGAAAATGTTTTTGCAAGAGGTTATAACGGATATGACATTTTTCACAAATTAACTAAAAATAATGTTTCTATATGTTGTTTTAATGAGGAACAAACTTACGGTCTTACAAAGAATATGAATTATAATCCTACATTCGGATACAGATTAATATACGGCTTAAACAATATACTGGGTTCTTTAGATAACGTTGATTTTTATGGCTTTAATTTCTTAAAAGAAGAAAAAGATAAATATACATATCATTATTTTAATGATATAGACTTTTCTTCAGAAGATGAAATCGAATCTGTGCATGATTTATTGGATGAAACAGAAAAATTAATTGAATTTATAAACGCTCATAGGAATGAAAATGTTTAAAAAATATTTTGAAAAAAATCATATTGTATTTAAATTCTTTGGAATAAAAATTAAGATAAAATGTGATTATGCATACTTAAAATTTAGTTATTCAATTGAAAGATTTAAAAAGAATATAAATAACGGGAAATACTCGGTAAACATCGGAGATTATGTACAATCTGTTTGTATAAAAAAATTATTACAAAATAAATTAAAAGCAAAGAATATAGTTTCAATAGATAGAGATACTCTTTCTACAAAATTTAATAAATTTGTCAGATTATTTTGTAATGGAGTTTTTTATAATAACACAATTCCAAAATTTCCCGTAAAGCCCATTTATCTTGGTTTATGTTTTACTAACGATCCAAATTTAACAAAAGAAACAATTAAAAATTTGAAAACAAATGAACCAATTGGATGTAGAGATTTATTTACTAAAAATCTTTTGAAAAAATATGGTATTAAGGCTTTTGTCTCTGGGTGTTATAGCTTGACGTTAGAAAAAAGAAAGAAAATTCCAAAAGTGCCAAAAGTATTTTTTGTCGGAATATCTGATGAATTAAAAAAACATATTCCGCCGGAATTGCTGAAAAATTGTGAATTTATAACTCAAAGAACAGATAAGGATGAATACCCTTTGTCAGAATCAACAATGAAAGATTTGTATGATGACGCTGAAAACCTGCTTGAAAGATACAAAAATGAAGCAACACTTGTTGTATCTCCTCTTTTACATTGTATAAGCCCTTGTATTGCTATGGGGATACCTGTAATTTTAGCCAGAGATACGTATAATAAAAGATTTTCAGCTATTGAAAAATTAACCAGAATATATATTAAAGAAGAATATGATGATATTAATTGGAATCCAAAACCAATAAATGTAGAGAAATTAAAAAATCAAATGATTAAACTTGCAAAACAAAAATTTGAAACAGATAAAATATCAAATAAACTAATAAGATATTTTAATGATTTTTATAAAGTTGAAAAAAATACAATGTTGGATAATGCTTTATCTTCTCATCTTAATGACACAATGGAGCAAAGAATTGCATTTATGTACGATTTAATAAAAGATTACGATATAAAATCAATAATGGATGTTGGCTGCGGAAAACAAAATTTGAGAAAATATTTGAAAGATGATATTGAATATTATCCTGTGGATGCATATCGAACAAAAGCTGTTACGATTATCAGAGATTTTAATAACGGTGAATTTTTTAATCATCATGTGGATTGCATTTTTTTATCCGGAATTTTAGAGTATATTTACGATGTTGACCAATTTATCTCCAATATTGCTAAAAATACTGATATGGTTGTGGGTTCATATATTTTTAGTTGCAACCGAGAGAAATCCGAAATGGCTGCTAATAATTTTAGCCAAGAAGAATTGTTTCAAAATTTTGAAAAATATAATTTTCATTTAAAAAAAATAGTTAAAGAAGATATAATAAATAATATAGGTAAAAATACATTATTTGTTTTTGAAAAATAAAATAACAATATGAGTTATGTAAATAAAGACTAACAAACAGCGGAGTTTTATGATTAAAATTAAAAATTTAGAATTACTGCGGATTATTGCTTGTTTTTCTATAATTTTCTATCATTTGTTATATAGTAAAGGATTACTAAATATAGCAGATATTGATTTATATAAGAATTTATATTCTATGGCAAAAAGGGCACCAGCTTCTGTTGAATTGTTTTTTATTCTTTCGGGATTTTTCTTTGTTTATACATTAAATACAAATTTTTCAGTAATTGATTTTGTAAAAAAGAAGTTAATAAGACTGTATCCTGTATTTATTTTTGTCTTTATTTTAATGATGACGGCATCTCTGTTTGGAGCTTTTATTTTTGATTTGGATACAAATATTTCATCTTTGTTTTTGTTATACGGTACAGGTTTGGTCAGTAAATCCGGAACTATTGTTCAATGGTGGTATGTTTCTGCTATGTTTTGGAATTTACTTCTGTTTTTTGTTTTAAGAAAATTTATTGATAAAAAATATGTAGATGTGTTTGCCATTATAGCTTTATTGATTTCTTATACTCTTGCAATATTGGAATCAAAACAAGGACATTTTTCAGCAACGCATAATAAAGCCGTTTTTTATTTCTATAATATAGGTATGTTCAGAGCTTTGGCAGGTATAAGTTTGGGTTATTTAATCGGAGAATGGTATGTGAATAATTTGGAAAAACTAAAAACTTTTGTTTTTAGTAATTTTCACAAAGGATTATTTACGTTTTTGGAAACGTCAGTCTTATCTTTTTTGTTTTATTTTACTCTGATAAGCAGCAAAATCTGCGAAAATGATATTATTTTTGTTTTTGCTTATTTTTTAATCATAGTGCTATTTTTGTTAAAGCAAGGTTATATATCTTCTTTCTTGGAAAATGATATATTTCCGAAAATTTCAAGATATACATATTCTTTGTTTATGTCGCATACCTTTGTAATATATACATTGAAAGGTCTTGTATGGACAAAATATCCGCTGTTAATTGCGGCACATCCGATTTTTAATATCTTTATTACAATATTTTTAATCGCATTACTCGGTATTTTTACTTATCACGTTGTTGAAGAGCCTTGCTCTAAATATCTGAGTAAACAATTTATTACTAAAAAGTTGTAAGGAATAAAATTTTTTGCATAAAAAAACAAGCCCTTCCATGGACTTGTTTTCAAAATCGTAATTTTAAAAAACTAACCTCTTAATTTTAGTTTTTTAACCAAAGCTCTGTATCCGTCAAGGTTAATGTCTTTTAAGTAAGCCAAAAGTCTTTTTCTTTTACCTACCATCATTAACAAACCGCGTTTTGCTGAGAAATCTTTTTTGTTTAATTTCATATGCTCTGTTAATTCGCTGATTTTTTGGCTTAACATAGCAATTTGAACTTCTGCAGAACCTGTATCTTTTTCATTAGCTCCAAATTTCTTAACGATAGAACTTTTGTTTTTTAAATTGATTGACATATTTAATTTCCTCTATTATGTATCTGTAAGACAATAATAGTATGTCAAGAAAAAAAATCAACTACAAATTTAACAGTTGTAACAAAAAATAAATATTAAGCTAAATCAAGTAAGTTTGTTCTGCAAGCTTTAGTGTAGTTTTCTGTACGGAATTGAAGTAATTGAAGTCTCAATTCTTGGTCATAACCAGCTTTACGATATGATTTTTTAGCGTTTTTGTATTCTTTTTCGTATTTTTCGTAATCGTGATCTTCTTCGTTGTGTTTTGCAAGTTCTCTTTGTTGCATTAAAAATATTGATTGAGCTTCTGCATAATCTTTCTTTGAAGCTTCATATTTTTCTCTATATTCTTCTACATAGCCTAAAAGTTCAGCACGTTTTGCTTCTTGTTCTTTTTTCATTTCTGCAATTTTTGCTTCACCGGGATTTTTTGAATAATTTTGCGGGTTTGATGCAAATTGAAATGTAAGTGCCATGCTAAAATACCTTTTTAATATCTCTCGTATTTATATAAAGTCTTTCTTTTAAAAAAAATTGCCTTTTTTAATGAAAATTCTTTAAACATGTTAACTTTTTTAAAGTTGGCTTTATATACAATGACGACAGTATTAACGGAGCAATTCCTTTAGCATCATTTTTAACATATTTTTCGCATTTGCAATATTTGTCAGAAACGTCGTAAACAGAAGAAGATTGATATATATTTTCTAAAATATAATTTCCTTTTTTATCTTTTTTTAAATTTTTCCCAACGACTTCATTAAATGTATTCATACCCGCAAGTGCATATTTAGGATTATTTGTATATCCCAAAGAATACGATTTTAACATTGAATAAGCAAGCATTAAAGAACCTGATGTTTCATATTTATTGCATTTGGAAGTGTTTTTCGGGTATATTATATTTTTCCACATCCCAAAATGTTGATATTTGAGCATTGTGTCAAAAAAAGAAAACAGTTGCTGCTTCAAAATTTCTTTTTCATCACCTTCTGGCATAAGTTCAATTATATCAACAAGAGCCATAGCGTACCACCCGCAAGCTCTAAGCCATACAACACCGTTTGTTGTTTTTCCGTCAGCGGATATTCCATGAGCATAAAGTCCGTTTGAAAGCTTCATGTTTTTTGCTGCAAAATTTAAACGTTTAAAGATTTCTTTTTCTTGCGATAAATTATTTTTATTGGAATATTCCAACATAAAAGGTAAGGACATGTACAGGCTGTCCAATGATAAAGGATATTTTTCCCAGCGCGGATTATTTAACTTATGTTTGTAATTGTCTGCACAATTTGCTAAAGTTTCTTGTTTTAAAAGCTCATTATACGTAAAATTGATTTTGTAATCATATTTTTTATCATTCAGATAAAATAGGGTTCTTGCAGGGGTGGCAGAATCAAGTTCGCCGCTTTTGTATGCTTCTTTTATCGCTTCATTATAATATGCTTTGACAAAGTCTGTATATCTGCCTGTTTTCAAAAGAGCGTACATCAAAATACCGTTATAATATTTCCACTTGCTTTGAGAGTTTTCGCTGTCCCAATTGTTATTTTCTGTTATTTGCTTTGTGAAAAGCTCAACTTTTTTAACATTTTTCAAAGTTGCATAACAGTTAAATAATATCCAAAGCGGAAATATTATAATTAAAAAAATTGATATTGATTTTTTCATTTATTATTTTATTGCGAAAGTTACGTTTGCAACTGCTGTTACTTTCTTTTCAATAGAAGTTAAATCGTTGTAACCTGAGTCGCTTACATCATTTGAATCAACAGGAGTGATTTGGAAAACACCCATTCTTGCAGAACGGATTTTTCCCAGTCTGTTATGATTAGACTTTAACATTGATTTTGCTCTGTTTCTTGCGTCCGTTGTTGCTTGTTGAAGTAATTTAACTTTTAAATCAGCAAGTTTTGAATAGTGATATTGAGGTTCTTCATAGCTTGAGATGTTAACCCCTTTTTCTGTCAATTCCTGATATGATGTAGATAAATCTTTTATTTTTTCCACATCTTTTGATGATATTTTAATCGGTTGTTCGTAAGTATAATATTCTACGATATTTGATACAGAACCATTTGGATTACTTTTGTATGATTCGTAATTGTTTGCTAATTTTATCTCCATTTGGTCTTTTGTAAAACCTTTTGATACAATATATTTTTCAACAATTGGCAATTGTTCTTTTATTTTTTTATAAGCTTGCAGCTTTGTTGGTTCTTTTGATTTTATTAAGAATGTCCAGTTTGCAGAATCGGATTTAACGATTTCGTATGCAGAACCTGTTACGGAAATGCTGTCTTTTGATAAGTTTGTTGTTGAGATTAGTGCTGCAAAAATTAAGCCGACAGCAAGACATAATCCTAAAATCGCAAGTTGAAAATCTTTAATTTTTTCGTACATAATTAACCTCTTTCCACAACGGTTGCTATCAATTCGCCGTAATTATTAACGTGTCCGTCAGTTTCTTTTATTTCGTAGTATATTGATGAATCTTCGGCTTTTGCTTTTTGTGCTGCTGCTCTTGCTTCTTCAATTTCGTTATATTCTCCCTCTAAATCAGGTGCGAATGAATTTTCTTTTTCTATAAATAATTGATACATTTTTTCCTCCTTTTTTCTTTATTATAATACGAAAAAATAAATAATTATTTTATCAAATTTATTTTGTTTGTTTCAATTTTTTGTTTTATCAGATTTTCAAAATATTTGTTCTTTTCTGATTGCTCATTTGTAAGAGAGGAAACTTTTTGCATCAGTACCGTCAAATCTTTAAAATCAATTATTCGCATATCGGTTGAACTTTCTGCTATATCATATATCAATTGAGTAGGTCCAAACCACGAAGATACATCGTGAATTAAGATATAACCGTTTTCTACAACGTACTTTGAAAATATTTCAAAATCGTTTTTTACATATTCGTATACATGAAAACCGTCTATAAATAAAAATTCAATGTCGTCATTAAAGGTTTTTCCTGCAATATCAGATTTTTCTTTTACGTGTGTAATTTTTTCAAAAAGGTTATATTTTTTTAAATTTTCCGTAAAGATTTCATATTTACCGTTTGGTTCATCTTTAGACGTTAAAAACGGGTCAATGGAATATTTTTTGCAATTATTCCCGTTATAAGTTGAAATTAAGTGGGTGAATATTAAGGATTTCCCGCACCAAGAACCTATTTCAACCATTGAGGCAATACCTTTTAATTTATTTATTGTTTCGTAAAACAATCGGGCTTCGTTTATTCCAAACCAGCCTTCTATATTTTGTATTTCATTATAATATGTCTCAAACATTGATTCTCCTATTTGATTTTTTTAAGTGATGAAATAAAGTTTGTCGTTTGAACATCACCGTCCACTTTTGTTAAGAATACCTGAGCATTTTCTTCTCCCGTTTCCAGTGTTGGAAGTTGCGCTAATTCTGAGGCGTAATAACTTACTTCTTCCGCTCCGAATTTGCTCTTTTTAGCTAATGTGTTTAGTGAAATGTTTCTCAAAAATCCCGCAAACCCTTTGTTTTTGCTGCTGAATTTTGTATAAATTCTTAGCGAAGAATCAAAAGTAATCAGGTTAATTTGTCCTACAATAAATGAACTTAACTGAGGAGATGAAGATTTTATCATCATTCTGTCAACTATATTATCTCTTATTCTCAGGTCTCCTGAAATATTTTTGAAGGTACCTTCAGGAACGTTTACTATATCAAACAGAGTTGACGGACTTATCATTACAATAGGATTTCTGAAGATTGCTGCCATATTAAGAATATATTGCACCAAACCTAATTTAGTAATAGAACCGTCGTTTATTGAAAATTTTATACTTCCGTTTAATTTCATATTTTTATCCGTATATAATTCCAGTAAAGCGCCTGCTTTACCTGAGATTTCACGTGGCAAATTTAATATTGATGTTGCAATAACATCAGAGTTAACGTTTCTTGCTCCGAGTTTTACGCTGTAATTTTGTTTTACCATATCACAGTACACCTTCAGTGTTGAAACTCCTTCTGCAAAATCAAATCTGTTTGATTTAATTTCTAAAATGCCTTTTTCCGTAAGTGTAAGATTTGCGTGTAAATCACCAAAATTGATTTGTTTATATTTACCTTTATCTACGTTAAATTTACAGCTTTTTATAGCAATTAAATTAGGTACAAATTCAATCGGAGCTGAGTCTTCCGAATTTTTTTCCGTTTGTGTTTTTTGTTCTACTTCAAAATATTTTAACGGAACATCACTTTTTGCTTCTTTAGCTTGAATTTCTGCTATTCTTTGTCTTATTTTTTGGCGTTGTTCTTCCGTTAATTGCGTTCTTGGCGCAAACGACTGGAGAACTCTTTCAACATCAAGTTCATCAAGATTTATGTCTATATTTTTTACGATAACAGGAAATAACATTCTGTTTTGAATGTCGCTGTCTAATTTGTAATTTGTACGTCTGAAACGTCCGTCTGCGGTTATATGTACAAGCGCATTGTCTGTTGTTACTACGCAGTTTTTGATAAGCAGGCTTTGTCCTGAAACTCTTACATCCGAAAGTTTTATATTACTGTTTATGTAAGGGTTTTTAGGATTTGTGTTGATATATTTCAATTTTCCGCTGAAGGTTCCATTTCTGAATATTCTTTGGTTTATAAGTACGTTAAAAAATTCACTTGGAAGCGGATTTGGAACATCAAAAGCGAGTTCATAAATTTTGCCTGTGCTTATACTCATATGGCTGTTCATACTGACAAGCGGTTTTGTTTCGGGGCGGGATTTTTTTTCTGCAATATTATCCGAAATGTAATAATTTATATGTTCTATATTCAGGTCATCATTCAGAACACTCAAGTTTACGCCCAATGCTCTGTCGTATTGTGACGGACTTATGGAAGAACCTTCAATTAACAAATCAGAACCTTTAGGTATCTTTGCTCCGCCCATAACATTTACTTTGCCGCTTATGTCATACGATACTTTGAACGCAAATTTTGATAAACCTTTTAAAACAAATTTGCATCCTGTAAGTTTTGATAGGTATTTTGCAAGTTCATTGTTTGCAATTCCTTTTATGGCAATATCAGTATCGGCTGTTTTAACATAATTTTTTACATCACCGTACATTTGAATTTTGTTTGAATTTCCATTACCGTAGTATCCGTCAAAATCCGACAGGTTAATATTTTTTGAATCAATTCTTGCATATCCGTTTGTTAATGTGAACGGAAGGTTTGCCAAAGGTAATAATTTTGCGGAAATACGGTTAACTTTAATAAGTCCGTTTAAATCTTTGTTTGTAAGATTAAATTTAAAATCAAAATTTCCGTTTAAATCCTTAAAACAAGCTAAAATTTCCCTTCCGTTAGGAATAATAAGATTTGAATCTAGCGTTGATTTTACGTTTTTAATGTCAAATTTGTCTGATTGAACTGTTATATCATATTTTCCGTCTTCATCAATGATTCCGTTAGTGCTAACCATTGATTTGCCGATTATAAATTTAAAATTATCAAGATACAGTTTTTTATTTTTGAAATAGATAGTATCAAAGTCTTTAAATAATAATCTGAATCGCTGTTTATCAAATTCAATATCCGTCAGTATTGAAAAGTGAACAAATTTTGGCTCCCGCTCTTTTGTTATTTCCAAATTTCTTGCGAAAAGTTTCATAAGTACATTATCTTTAGTTCGGTACAATATGATACTTTTTTTGATGTAAAGTTCGGAGTTTGCAAGTTTTATTTTTACAGGTGATGGCTTAGCTTCTTTTTCTTCTTCTTTAAAAGAAAGTTTTTGAAGCTCGTTCAGGTCAACATATACATCATCTGCCCCTAATTTATTCAGTATTATTTGTTTCGATAATATTTTTTTCAAAGAAAAATTACAATGTAAATTTTCTATGTTTAAAAGAGTTTCTCCGTTTTTTGTAAGCAGGATATTTTGTGTTTTAAAGTCAATAATCAGTTTTAATGACGTTTTTAACTGCGGGTTATTTACAATCAATTCTGCCCCACAAGTTTCGTTAACTTTTCTTTGTACAAATATCAAAAAATCAGGGTTGGAAACAATTTTGGGTAAACCGCACAAATAAAACGCTATTGCGGCTGTTAAAAAAATAACCGTTATGGCTGATAATATTAACCCTGTTTTTAATGTCTTTGATACTTTTGTCATAAAAATCTTCTGCCCCGAAAATTATAGCATATTTTGTAAAAATATACGAATGGTAAAGTAATTTAATTATTGTAAAAATACATGTTTATTATAGAATTGGTTTTATGGAAGATAGGATTAGAATTTTTGTTTCTAATTTGTTGAAAACAAAAAATTCGTCAGAAATAATTGAAACAGCTACAAACAAAGAAATTAAAAAGACCTTAGGTCTTTTTAATCTTGTAATGCTTGGAATAGGTGCCGTTTTTGGTGCGGGCTTATATACAATTATAGGTGTTGCGGCGGCAGGTTCAGGTTCTACTTTAGGTGCAGGTCCTGCTATTTCAATTTCTATGATAATTGCTGTTGTTGCATGTATCTTCTCTGCTCTGTGTTATTGCGAATTGGCAACAATAATACCTGTTGCGGGTAGTGCTTATATATATACTTATGCAACATTGGGTGAATTTATAGCTTGGCTTGTCGGCTGGTTATTGATTTTGGAATACATTATAGGTTCTATTGCGGGAGCTATTGCGTGGAACGGTTATTTATTTCAGTTTCTAAAAGGTTTTGATAAATATTTGCCAAATTGTATTGTAAATCCGCCTGTTTGGCTTGTTACGGATTACAGTACGCTAATGAAAGAAAGTGCAGATGTAATAAATAATGTTCCGCATATTTTTAATATACCTTTTTCGGTTAATTTACCCGCAATTATATTTGTAATTCTTATGACATGGTGTATTACGAGAGGAACAAAAGAATCTACTCTTGTAACAACAATAATGGTTGGTGTAAAAATTTGTATTGCTCTGATTTTTATTGTTACAGGAATTTTTTATGTAAAACCCGAAAACTGGGTGCCTTTTGCTCCAAACGGATTTAGCGGTATTGCAATGGGGGCATTTATAATTTTCTTTGCTTATATAGGTTTTGACGCTGTTGCGACAGTTTCGGAAGAATGTAAAAGACCAAGACGTGATGTACCTTTAGCAATCATATTGTCATTGATTATTTGTACTGTTGTTTATATGGCGGTAGCTTTAGTTTTGACAGGAATTATGCCTCTGAATGAAATAAATTTGGAAGCGCCGATAGCTTATGCTTTGCATTATATAGGTCATTCAAAAATTGCGGGATTAGTTTCATTGGGCGCTTTGGCAGCAATGACTTCCGTTAATTTGGTTATGACAATTGGTGGTTCAAGAATTTTATATGCGATGAGCAGAGATAACTTTTTACCAAGCCCGTTAAAAGTCTTGAGTAAACGTACAAATACTCCGAACAGAATAACTTGGCTTATTGCTTTAATCATTATCGTTGGTATTTTAACAACGGATTTGTCAATTTCAGCAGAATTATGTAATTTGGGAACATTCTTCTCGTTGATTATTATATGTGTTGCAATTCCGATATTGAGAAAAACAGAACCAAAGGTAAAACGTATTTTTAAAGTTCCTTTTTCTCCGATTACTCCGATTATAGGGGCATTGATATGTTTGGGTTTATGTATTCAGTCGTTTATGTCCGGCAGTAAATCTACACCTATTTTTATAGGATATATGCTTGTCGGTATTATTTTCTATTTTGTATACAGCTACAAAAAGATTAGACAAAGCGAAACAGAGAATAAAAATCAAGACTGATTTTAAATTTAGATTTTATGGTAATATACGAGTATGAAAATTTTTTTACTCATATTAACAGTTTTTTTGTTGTTTCAGTCGGTTGTATTTAGTTTCGATAATGCTTACACCACTGAGAATATGACTGTATATTCTTCTAAAAACTTGTACGGTTTAAAGGATAAATCCGATAATATAATTGTTGAGGCGCGGTACAAAAAAATAATCCGACTGGGAAAATCCGCATGGATAGTTCAAAAAAAGAATAATAAATTCGGACTTATAGATTGCAGCGGTAATTATCTCGTAAAAGCTAAATATTCTCACGTCGAAAGACTTTTTGACAAGTGGGTTAAACTGGGTAATGAAAAGGATTACGGTCTGTATGATGAAACCGGTAAGGTAATTATTCCGCCCGAATTTACTTCAATAGAACCTCTTTTCGGCATGAAATTTTTAACTTGCAAAAAGTATAAATACGGTGTTTACAACAGTCAGGGCAAAATGCTTTTGGATAATGAATATGATTTTATTTATAACCCGACTCCTAAAATATTGAGAATAAAATATAACGGCAATTGGTATGACATAGAAAAAATTACGGAAGAAGAAGCAATAAATCTGCCAGAAGGTGCCGTAAAAGTAAGGTTTGACGATAATGATTTTAAAATAACCCAAATATTTATCAATACAGGAATAGGAACGGGTTATTCTGTTGTAACGGCAGCGGATTATATGCTAAAAGTTCTTTCAACGATTTCAACCGCCTATGAATCAACCATCGATGAGTTAATGCTTTCACAAGGTGCAGAAACGGTTTCTATATTTATGAAATTAAGCTGGATACCGAAATTTCCTTTTGTTTACGCAAAAAAATATTATAATAACCTTATAACTCCAAATTCAGGGCCATTGTCAGATATTAGAGAAGATATTAAAAATAAATTCAAATAATTTTGTTGCACAAAACCGTCAAATTGTATATAATATTCTCGTAAAAATAAATCTGCAGCGGTATCGTCTAGAGGTTAGGATCGCAGATTCTCATTCTGCTGACACGGGTTCAATTCCCGTTGCCGCCGTTTTTTCTCTTTTCCAATAAACTTTAAATTTTTTAATTTGTTTCAAAGTTTTATCATAATTACCGTTAAATTGTATTGCTCTGTCATCTATATAGATATAAGCAGGGTATTTTATGTTGGTTACATCTTTAAAATATTTATCAATTTTATTTTCTATGAGCCATTGAGTGGCTTGTTTTGGGCTTCTTGTCGTAAATAAAATTAAATCATATTTATCTTCCGAATAAAGTTTTTGTACAAATTCTTTTGCTCCTGATTTAATTGGCGGGATGTTGTTTTTATCGTATTTTGAATAATTATCCAAAACTTCGTCGAGGTCTATCATTATAAGCTGCTTTGAAGCATAGTTTTCATTGGCAAAAACAACCGAATTTAAGAATAATAAAATTAACAAAAAGAGAAATTTTTTCATAAACCTCTGAATATATTCATAACACAAGAATAAAATATCATCTATTATGCATATATGCAACACAAAACCGATAAAACTTTACAAATTAGAAAAATATTAGCAGAAACTTGTAGAGAGTTAAGAAGTAATATCGGTGTGTCTTGTAATAGAATTGAAGATGAATATGATTTTAGCAAGGGTGCTTTAAATCGAATTGAAAATTGTATTGTAGATTGTAAATTTATAACTGTTTGGAAAATATCAGAAGCTATGGGGTTAAAGTTATCTGATTTCGTAAAAATATTAGAAGAAAAACTAGGTGATGATTTTAAAATTATTGAAGAATAATATTTTACTTAAACTCACCGTATTTTGAAACAAGTCTTGTAACGTAGATTACTTCGCATGAGTTAGATTTTCGGTCTGTTCTTGTTGTACTGGAGCTGCCGTATCCTGTTCTTCTCCCTTTTTGTGTTACATAAGAAACCAGATATCCTTCCATATATACAGCGTCTTTTTTCTTTAGTTTTTTTATACCTTTTAAAATATTTTTATTTGCAGGTATAACGTGATTGTTTGCAAGTCTCAAATAGACCTCATCTACGGAATAAGGACAATCTCTTTTGAGCCGCCAATGAACCCATCTTAAACACTGCCAAGCATGTATTGTTTTAAAAACATCTTCTTTTTCTAATCCGTCCCAGCCAAGAGCCAAGTCATAAGGCGCAGGATTTGGATCTAACCCTAGCAGATATTTTCTTTTGGAATACACTCTTGCATAAATTTTGTAGCTGTATAAGGGTTTCATTGTTGATTGTCCGCCAGAAAACTTTTCCGTAAATTCCAATTGGCGTTCTTTTTTCGTCAATTCTTCTTGTATTGGTTTTGAAAAAGGTTTCATATCAACATTCTTTAAGGGTATATCGGAAAAAGATGTATCACTTGTAAGTGAATTGAAAATGAAAATTATTAAAATTATGATTAGTATATTTCGCATTATTTATCAAAAAATAAATTATAAGTTGTTGTATTTGGTTTTACGCGTATTTCATTTCCCTTCAAAATAAAACCTGCATATTTTGCAATTTTATCTGAAAGAGTGTAACACTTTGAATTATTTCTGCTCAGAACAAGCGTATAATTTATTGTAATAAGCTTATCATCAGCGTTTCTGAGCAGAAATTTTTTAAATGTAATTTCCGCATTATCCGCAATAATTCCGTTTTCATGTATGTTATCAACAATTCCCGTAACAGGTGTGTCTTTTTTTATAAAAATATTGTCGTTGTAATAAACATCATTTACTGTTTTAAATTTTATCCAGTCTCCAATTTCCACTTCATTTTTATGCGTAGAAATTTCTTGTGCGGCAGTAATTTTTATCGGTATTTTTTCCGCATAAACCGCCTGTATTGAAACTGTTAACAATAACAAAATTATAATTAAATTTTTCATTTTCTATTCCCTTAAATACAAAGTAAATATATCAACATTTGGTTTTAGAAAAGCTTCTCCGCCTCTTACAAAAGAATTTTCTGGGCTGAAGATTCTTATCGGCAGCGAAAACAGCCAATCAAAGTATTCAAAATATACAGGGTGTTCGTTTCCCTTTTGATAAACAATTCCGTCAAGATTTTTTCCGTTCATTTTAAACTGTTCAATATACAGAGAACCTGTTTTCTTTGAAAATCCGTTTTCTTTTCTTTCCGTCAAAAGTCCCGTTACTTTTGTTCCTGCTTTGATTTGTCCGATATCTTCAATTGTCTTAAATTCAATATAATCACCTTCTTTAGGTGTGGCTTTTGATGTTGAATATTTTATGGCAGGCGTTACTTTTACCGCCGTTTCCATGGCAAAAGCTTGTTGAAAAAATATCAGCATTAGAAGAACTAAACAAACCTTTTTCGGCATTATAAGTTTCCTCTTTTAGAAGCTTTTTCTTTCTCTTTTTGTTGAAACTTATTGATGTCTTTTTGAGCTGTGTATGTCCAATTTACGTAATTTATGTTTTTAATCATGTCTGAGGATAAGTATTTAGGATATTTTACGTAAATATACTTGTATATTTTAAAAAGTCTCTTTGATGTTTTTGGGTGGCTCCATAAAATTCCCCAATCCAAAAGACTTTCATTTCCTGCTTTGTTTAGGAATGTAATTGCTGCAACAGGGTTATATCCGGCTTTGACCATATAATCCACAGAAAGTAAATCGGCTTTGTTTTCATAGGATTTTTTGTTAAATGTCATTGCAACTGCTTTACCAAAACCGTCATAGTAGTCTATTACGTGTGCTGTTTCGTGAGCCAAAATTGCAGCTAATTCATCATCATTATCAATATACTTAAAAGTTCCTTTATTTATTGTTACGGTTTTATTTGTGTATGATGCGCATGCATTTACCGAATTGAAATTTCCCACATTGTAAATAACTCTTTTCTCAATTTTATTTGCATTAAGTATTTTAGCGCCGACAGAATAAGTTTTTTCTTCTCTCAAGCCTAATTTATTCCACATATTATCCATATTTATGCCAGTTATAGTAACTTCTTCCGCTTGAACAGGAATTGCAAGCAACATTGTCAATAAAATTAAAAATTTTTTCATACATTCTCCTTTTTTAAAATCTAAGTAATTATAAATCATTTTTGATAAATTTTATTATACATAACTTTTATTTGCAACTTTATTTTTTATGCTAAAATGTAGAAAAGTTTACAAAATATGAGAAAGGTTTTTAATATATGTGCGGTATAGTCGGATATGTAGGAGATAAATCGGTTTGTGATGTCTTGACAGGAGGTCTTAGTGCATTAGAATACAGAGGATATGATTCATCGGGTGTTGCTGTTATTGCTGACGACAAGACAAAAATTTATAAAGCGGAAGGTAAATTACAAAATTTGAAAGACCTTTTGACAGAAAAAAGTGATGAAGTAAAAACCGCAAGAGTCGGTATCGGGCATATTCGCTGGGCAACGCATGGTGTTCCAAACGAAATAAATGCTCACCCGCATACAAGTAATGACGGTAATTTGGCTGTTGTTCACAACGGTATTATTGAAAATTACAAGGAGTTAAGGGCACAATTAGAACAAAAAGGCGTTAAATTCCACTCCGAAACAGATACTGAAACAGTGGCACATTTGGTTGATGAAAAATATAAAGAAACAAAAAATCTGAAGGAAGCCGTAAGACTTGCAACAAAAGAACTTGAAGGCGCTTATGCTCTTTGTATTATACACAAAGATTTGAAAGATACTATAATTGCAACAAGAAGAAACGCTCCTTTGTTGGTTGGTATCGGAGAAGGAGAAAATTTTGCGGCATCGGATGTTCCTGCAATTATTGAGCATACTAAGAAAGCAATTTACCTTGACGATAATCAAATTGCGGTTTTAACTCCAAATTCCGTTGAAATTTTTGATAAGGATAATAATAAAGTTGAACCTAAGGTTGAATTATTGCCTTGGGAGCCTATCGCATTAAGTAAAATGGGCTATAAACACTTTATGCTTAAAGAAATTCACGAACAGCCAGATGTTATACGAAATTTCTTGTCAGGTAAATTACATACTGCGGATTCACACGTAATTTTAAATGAAGTAAAACTTGACAAAGACTCTTTGAAAAACTTAAACAGAATTCAGGTAGTTGCATGCGGTACTTCATTACATGCGGCAATCGTCGGAAAATACATAATAGAAGAACTTTGTAAAATTCCTGTTGATGTTGAAGCGTCAAGTGAATATATCTACCGAACAACAGTTACAGACGAACATACTCTTGTGATAGGTGTTTCTCAATCAGGTGAAACTGCAGATACGCTGACTGCCGTAAAACAGTCAAAAGCAAGAGGTTCTCATATTTTAATTGTTACAAACAGACCTGATTCAGCTATGGCAAGAGAGGCTGACAGTTTAATTCCTGTTGATGCGGGTATTGAGGTTTCTGTTGCGGCTACAAAATCTTATGTTGCTCAGTTAATGGCTTTCTACACTCTTGCAATACATTTGGCAGAAATTAAAAATTCCGCTGACGAAAATTATTTAAAAGAAATTAAAAACGAATTATTGGTTTTACCTCAAAAAATTGAATTGCTTTTAACTAAAAAAGAAAAAATTCAAAAATGTTCAAGAATGTATTCAAGTTCAAAGAATTTTATATTTATTGCAAGAGGAATAAACTTTGCTACTGCTCTTGAAGGAGCATTAAAATTAAAAGAAATCAGCTATATCAATGCAACAGGATATCCTGCCGGAGAGTTAAAACATGGACCTATTGCTATGTTAGATGAAACTTTACCTGTTTTATCCATATTGATGAGCGGTAAAGTTTATGAAAAAATTCTTTCAAATGCACAGGAATCCAAAGCAAGAAATGCCAGAATGATTGCTTTAACGGATTCTACTGACGAAAAACTGGAAGATTTGTTTGATTATGTTTTAAATGTACCTCATGTTCATGAGTTAATTTCTCCGATAATGGCAATAATTCCTTTACAATTGTTAGCATACTATATTGCGGAATTTCTGGGTAAAGACGTTGACCAACCGAGAAATCTTGCAAAATCTGTTACGGTAGAGTAAAATGTGAGTGTACAAAATACAATTATTAGGATATAATATAAACATGATTACATCAGCATTAGTTTTAATACCAAATACGGAAGATATAACTACCGAGTATATAGAAAACGAATTAAAAAAACAAAATATTGACAGCCCTCTAAGGTGGGCAATAGTGAATACTAACAGCGAAAACTTGACGATAAGTTTAGCTTATGAAAAATAAGGAAGGATTTTATGACAACAGCTATGGAAATGAAGTGTGATATTAAAGATATCAACTTGGCAGAACAAGGCAAAAACAACATTGAATGGGCATTACGTGATATGCCTGTTTTGAGAAACATTCAAGAAAGATTTATTAAAGAACAACCGTTTAAAGGTTTGAAATTATCGGCATGTGTTCACGTAACAAAAGATACGGCTGCATTATGTACTGTAATGCAAGCAGGTGGGGCAGATGCAGTTTTAGTTGCTTCAAATCCTTTGTCAACACAAGATGATGTAGCTGCTGCATTGGTAAAATACTGGAATATTCCTGTATACGGACGTTCAGGCGAATCTGTTGAAGATTACAGAAACCACGTAAGAATTGCTTTAGACCACAATCCTGATATTATCATTGACGACGGTTGCGATATTATGTCAACAATTTATGAAGAAAGACCTGAACTTGCAGAACATATTATCGGTTCAACAGAAGAAACAACAACAGGTATTATCAGATTACAAGCTCTTGAAGACCAAGGCAAATTAAAAGCTCCTGCTGTCGGTGTTAATACGAGTATGACAAAACACTTATATGACAACAGATATGGTACAGGTCAAAGTTTAATGGACGGTATTTTCAGAGCTGCAAATATTTTGCTTGCAGGTAAAACTGTTGTTATATCAGGTTATGGTTGGTGCGGTAAAGGTTGTGCCTTAAGAGCAAAAGGTTTGGGCGCAAACGTTATCGTATGTGAAGTAGATGCTTTAAAAGCCCTAGAAGCTGTAATGGAAGGTTACAGAGTAATGCCTATTGCTGAGGCTGCTAAAGTAGGTGATGTATTTATGACCGTAACAGGTGATAAACACGTTATTGACGTTGAACACTTATTAACAATGAAAGACGGTTCTTTCGTAGGTAATTGCGGACACTTTGACCATGAAGTTAACGTAAAAGGTTTAAGAGAACATGCTGTTGAAATTAAACAAATAAGACCTAATTTACAAGAATATAAATTAGATAACGGTAAATCAATATTTGTTGTTGCTGAAGGTCGTTTAGTTAACCTTGTTGCTGCTGAAGGTCATCCTGCAAGTGTTATGGATATGTCATTTGCAAACCAAGCTTTAGGTATCGAATATTTAGTTAAAAACCAAGGTAAATTGCCTAATAAATTGTTAACTTTACCTGAAGATGTTGATTATATGATTGCAAATATTAAACTTGAATCAATGGGTGTTAAAATCGATACTTTAACTCCTGAACAAGAAGAATATTTGCACTCTTGGAAAATCTAATTTTATTTAATTTGAAATCAAAAAAGGGCATCAGATTTTAAAATCTGATGCCTTTTTGGTAAACAGGTCAGTTGAAACCGTAAGTTTTTTTATGTAAAATATTATCTAAAGGGGATTTTTATGAAAAAATATTTATTGTTATTGTTTGTCATAATCTGCGGAACATCTGTTTTTGCTGCAGATTATAATGTGTATAAATTTGATAACGGGCATACCGTCATTATAAAGCAGGTTAAATCAAATCCGATAGTAATTATTGACACTTGGATTAAGACGGGTTCTATCAATGAAAACGATAAAAATAGCGGTGTTTCTCATTTTTTGGAACATTTGTTTTTTAAAGGAACCGAAAAAAATCCTCTTGGTACTTTTGATAAATTGCTGGAATCAAAGGGAGCAGTTACAAATGCCGCAACAAGTAAGGATTTTACACACTATTATATAAAACTTCCGTCAAAGGATTTTGATTTGGCTTTGGATTTGCATGCGGATATGTTGTTAAATCCTGCAATACCGCAGGCAGAAATGGACAGAGAACGAAGTGTTGTTATTGAAGAAATAGCAAAGGATAAAAATTCACCAAACGAGCTGGTTTATGACAATTTAAATGAGTTAATTTACAAAGTTCATCCATATAAAAGACAAGTTATAGGTAAAAAAGAAATAATTGAAAATATAACAAGAGAGGATGTTTTTTATTATTATAAAAAACATTATTCTCCGCAAAATATGATAACTATTGTTGTAGGTGATGTTGAACCTGATGAAACTGCTGAAAAAATTAAAAAAGCGTTTTCTGTTTCATCAGGAAAAACAGAAAAACACAAATATAAAAAAGAACCGCCTATTACAACACAAAGAGTTAAAGAAGAAACTTTTGACTGTAATTCGGCATATATGATGATAGGTTTTAGAGGTACAAATGCCGTTCACAGAGATGAATTTGCGCTGGATATTTTAGCTGCCATTCTTGGCGACGGCGCTTCTTCAAGATTTTATCAACACATAAAGGAACAAAAGCAGCTTGCTAATTCTATCGGTTCAAGTAATGCTTCTTTTAAAGATGACGGAGTTTTTTACATAAGTGCAAACTTTAAACCCGAAAATAAGGACGCATTAAAAAAGGCTGTTTTTGAAGAAATTCAGAAAATTCAAAAGTACGGTGTAACTGATGAAGAGGTTGAAAGAGCAAAAAATATTATAGAAAGAGATACACATTATTCAAGAGAATCTGTTTCAAATATCGCTATGGAAATGGGTTATACAACAGTTCTGACAGGTAATCCAAAAGATTATGATAATTATTTAGAAGGTATCAAAAAAGTTACTAAGGAAGAAGTTTTGCGTGTTGCAAGACACTATTTGGCAGAAAATAAATCGGCAGTTTCAATAGTTTTGCCAAAATCATACGTAGAACCTCAAAAATGCAAATGTGAACAGCTGCAAAAAGATTACGGAGCAAAACTTGTTAAATCTGCATATAACACAAATAAGTATATTTTAGATACGGGAGCAACACTTTTAGTAAATAAGCATAATAACAATGACATAATAGCCTTTTCCATTCGTGCAAAAGGCGGGGAGTTTATTGAAAAACTTTACGGAACCGCAAATTTAATGGCAGGAACGGCTTTAAAAGGTACAAAAAAATATTCAAAAGAAGAATTGGCAAATATACTTGATGAAAACGGAATAAAACTTTCACTGGGTTCAGCTCCCGATAATTTTATTGTGAATGTGGTTACAACGAAACAACAATTGCCTCTTACAATGGATATCCTGAATGAAGCGGTTAATAATTCTTTGTTTTTAGACAATGAATTGCAAAATGCAAAAAATATTGTTTTGGAAAATATTAAATCAAGCAGAGATATTCCGCTAAACAAGGCAAGCGAAGAATATAATTCGGAAATATTTGCAGGCTCAATTTATTCAAATTCACCAAAATTACTTGAAAAAAATCTTTCAAAAATAACTAAAAAGGATATTTTAGATTACTATAAGGCAATCTTCTGTCCTCAAAATCTTGTAATATCAGTAAATGGCGATGTTGATGAGCAATATATAATAAATAAAATGTCTGAAATTTTTAATTCAAAAGAAGGCAAAAAATTTAGTTTTGATGACCACAAAAATGATATACCAAAACGTACGGCAATAAAGAAAGTTACAACACACGTAGAAAACTTGCAAACAGCATGGATATTTATCGGCTGGCAAACTGACGGAGTGCAAAATTTAAAAGATTTTGCTGCTTTACAGGTAATAAATTCTTTTATGGGAACAGGCATGAGCTCCAGATTATTTATAAATTTGCGTGAAAAACAAGGACTCGCTTATCAGGTTGGTTCAAGTTTCTCTCCTAACGTTCTGAGAGGCAAGTATACTCTGTATATAGGCACAAATCCTAAAACTGTAAATAAATCAATAGAAAATCTTATGAAACAAATTGATATTCTGAAGCGTGAAACAGTAAGCAATAAAGAACTGCAAGACGCAAAAGACAGGTTAATCGGTCATTTTATACTCGCTTTGGAAACAAATTCCGACAAAGCTAGCGCTTTGGCTATGTATGAGGCAACAGGCAGAGGTTTTGATTTTATTGAAAAATATACAACACTAATTCAGGAAGTAACAGCAGAAGACGTAAAGCGTGCTGCAAATAAGTATTTTGGAAATAATTATGTTCAATCGGTAGTTGATAAGGCTCGTTAATGGATAATATAGAAAAGCTGCATCAGGCTGTTGAAATAGAAATTAAATACGGATACATAAATATTGAGGGCAAGCGGCAGGTTTTTTCAAAATTTATGAAATCAGAAATTTTGAAAGAATATAAGGCTACAAAAAATCCTAAATGGCGTGTTTTAATGGAAGCGTTTGACCGTTATGCCGTTGAATCAATGCCTGTCAGAAGAAAAATTATAAACAGATTTCGTGCGGTTATTAACACTGAATTAAATCCTAAAAATAAAAAAGATACCGAAGAAATTGATATAAAATTACCTGATAAATGTGATATAACGTACGTTAAGGGTGTTGGACCAAAAGTTGGTTATCTGTTAAATAAATTGCACATTTATACAGCAAACGATTTGATTTATTATTTTCCGAAACGCCATATTGATTATTCGGGAAGAACTTTTATAAAAGAGCTGGAAGAAGGTGAAAAAACTACTATTTTTGGCTTTATAAAATCAACTCAGTCTTTTACAACAAAGAATAATCTCGGTGTTGTTAAAGTAAAAATTGCCGATGAAACAGGAGCAATAGAGTTAAATTTCTTTCAAGCAAAATCAAACAGATTTATTTTGGAAAGAACAAAGTCACAGTTTCCTGTTGGTTCAGGCATAATGGTGTCAGGAGAGGTTAAACTCAATAAATATAATATGCAAAAAACTATTGATAAGCCTACTTATTCAATAATTTCCGACGATATTTTTGATAACTCAAATTTGAATTTAGGCAGAATAGTTCCGATTTATCCATTAAGCGAAAATTTAAACATGAAAACGTTGAGGAAAGCTGTTTTTAATGCTCTTGAAACTTTTAAACCAACGATAAAAACAGTTTTGCCTGATTATATTCGCGAAAAATACAAAATTATGGATAAAGCAGATGCAGTGTGCCAAATGCATTTTCCTGAAACAATGGAAAAGCTGGAAAGAGCAAGATTTTCACTTGTGTTTGAAGAATTTTTTATTGCTCAGATGCGCCTTGCAAAATTAAGAGAACAAAATAAAAATAATCATAATTCAATAAAATTCAATGTTAGACCTGACGGTTTGGTTATGAATTTTATAAAAAGCCTTCCTTTTGAACTTACAAATGCACAGAAAAATGCCGTAAATGAAATTTTGAATGATATGCAATCTGATGAGCCGATGCAAAGACTTCTTCAGGGAGATGTGGGCAGCGGTAAAACAGTTGTATCTTGTATAATGCTTTTAGCCGCCGTTGAATGTGGCTATCAGGGCGCAATTATGGCACCGACGGAAATTCTTGCGCAGCAGCATTACAATAATCTTACAAATTGGCTCACTCCAATGGGTTTGCATGTTGGATTATTCTTGGGTAGTTTAGGAAAAAAAGAACGGAAAAAACAAGAAACTGATTTAGCAAACGGACAAACTCATATTGCTGTTGGTACACATGCTTTAATTCAGGATAACGTTGAATTTGCAAATTTAGGAGCCATTGTAATTGACGAACAACACAGATTTGGTGTAAAACAACGTCTTGAACTCAGCAAAAAAGCACAATCACCGCAAATTCTTACAATGACAGCAACACCAATTCCAAGAACTCTTGCACTTTCTGTTCATGGTGATTTGGATTTAACAATTATTGATGAATTACCAAAAGGCAGAAAACCAATAAAAACTGCACTTTCAAATTCTAAAAAACAAATTTATAATCTTATACGTCAACAAATTTCACAAGGCAGACAGGCATATATTGTTTATCCGCTTATTGATGAAAGTGAAACTCTGTCAGCCAAAGCAGCAACAGTAGAGGCTGAAAAGTTACAAAAAGAGGTGTTTCCTGATTTAAAAATAGGACTTCTTCACGGAAAACTCAAAAATGATGAAAAAGAAAAAATCATGTATGATTTTAAAAATGGTGATTACGATATTTTAGTTTCTACGACCGTTGTTGAGGTTGGTGTAGATGTTCCAAACGCAACTGTTATGGTGATAGAAAATGCTGAAAGATTTGGACTTTCACAATTACATCAATTGAGAGGACGTGTAGGACGTTGTGAACATCAGTCATATTGTGTTTTATCATCATCTTCAAAAACCCCTGAAACTCTTGCAAGATTGGAAATCATGACACAGACAAATGACGGATTTGTAATTGCGGAAAAAGATCTTGAACTTAGAGGTCCGGGAGAATTTTTAGGTGTTCGTCAAAGCGGTTTGCCTGATATGGTTGTTGCTGACATTGTAAAAGATACCGAAATTCTTGAAATAGCAAGAAATGAAGCAATAAATTTTGTAAAAGAAAACGATTTGGAAAATTATCCTCTGCTTAAAAACGCAGAAAGTCTGCAAACAGTGAGCGGAATTGAATTACTGACAACGTGATTATTTACAATTTGTTTGTGTTAAACTCAGTTGTGTACCGTTTGGACATACACCATTGGTATTTGCTTTTAAATAATCCATATTATCATATTGTATTACCCAATTAGTACAAGTACCGTTAACAAAACATTGATTTTTTAATGTAGAATCAGTAATATCATAACCTTGCGGTAATATTTCTCCTGAAACTATATCAAAATTGAATGCACTCTTACCTCTGGTTGGCATACCATTACCATATCCGTCTATGTTTACAAATATCCTGTATTTGGGATTACCGGATAAACATATTGCAACACCATCGCTCAAAATAAAACTATATTGGTCGGAAGCTCCGCAATTCGCAAAGCCTTCATGTTCAAGAGTATAGGCTCCGCTATAAAAACATCCTGTTATTGTTTTACCACAATTTTTTGAAACTTTCATAAATTCTGAAAGTCTTTCTCCAAAACGGGTAACTTTTGCTGCATCTGTGTTATCATTGATAAACCAAGTATCAAACGGGCCGTAAACTGCTTGCGCACGTCCAAAAGCATCTGTTAAATTTTGATATATCTTTTTAACTTTGGCAACTTTTTCTTTATTACCTGTTGAACTATTTAAGTTTGGAAGTGTTAGTGCTGAAACGATACCTATTACGCCCATTACGATTAGGGTTTCTGCAAGTGTAAATGCGACAAGTTTTTTAAAAGTTTTCATTATATTCTCTTTCTATAAAAATACACAAGTTTCTTAAAAAATTTCTACTATACAGCATATTGTATATATATTTATGTCATATTATAGAACTTTTGTCAATATATTGTGCTAAGTTGGAGCATTCTTTAATTTTATTGAAAGTTATATTCTATTAAAAGAGATATTTATGGAAAATAATTTCAATAAAAAACTGGGACAAAGAATTAAAGAACTAAGAGTTGCTAAAAATTTGAAGCAATCTCAATTGGCTGATATTTTAGAGATGGAACGTTCAAATTTAACAAGAATAGAACGTGGAAATCAACGTCCTAACGATGAAAATTTAGAAAAAATAGCTAAAATATTAAATGTCAAAATTAAAGATTTATTTGATTTTGAACATATATTGACAATTGAAGATTTAAAACAAAAAGTCTTGTCTAAAATTGATAATCTATCCCAAAAAGAATTGGAATACATATATAAAACACTTGAAAATTTAGAGCAGTTAAGAATTTAATTTAACATATTATTAAGTAATGTTACAAAATTTGTGAAAATTTTGATAAAAATGTTATAAAACTTTAAAAAGTGGAATAGTAATAGTGTGGGTAAGGATTAGTTTAATTCGTATATCCACATCTCTAATTCCTCTCTTCTAATACGTGGTTTTAATTGCCGACTGACCAAGTCGGTTTTTTATTGCAAATTTTTGTAAAAGTTCTTTCCATGCCAACCTATTAAGTTGTAAAATAATTATATAATAATTTTATCTTGGGACTAAAAAGGAATATAAAAAATGTTGGGATATTGTTTTGAATTGATAACCGGACCTATGAGTTGCGGAAAAACTGAAGAGTTGCTGAGACGTGTTAAACGATGCATGATAGCAAAGAAAAAAGTTAAAGTTATTTCTCCTCAAATAGATACAAGGGAACAAAGCGATTGTATTAAATCAAGAAACGGACTTTGGCTGGATGCTATAAAAGTGAAACATTCCATACAAATTTTAAGCTTGGTAAAAGATGACGATGATGTTGTTGCAATTGATGAATTACAATTCTTTGATTCAAATATTGTTAAAGTTATTGCAAAATTGATGGAACAAGGCAAAAAAGTTATCGGAACAGGTTTGGATTTGGATTTTAAAGGTGAAGTGTTCGGTTCAATGCCTGAATTGATGTGTATTGCAACAAATGTCGATAAATTACATGCCGTTTGTATGAAATGCGGTTCTGACCATGCAACAAGAACTCAAAGACTTATTGACGGAAAACCGGCTGACAAAAATTCACCGTTAATCATGATTGGCGGGGATGAAACTTACGAAGCTCGTTGTATCAAGTGCTGGGAATTACCTGATGCAAAAGAAGAAGAAAAACGAGGTTCGGAAAATAAGATTTTGCAATTTGCATTGAAATAATTGGATAAAAAAGAGGCGCAGCCGAAGGCTGCGCCTCTTTTTTATTTTATTCTAATAATCTGAAATGTTAATTTCTTTTTTCAGTCTGTCAAATTTAACTTTTTGATTATGTTTTAATAATTTTTTAAATTGTTTGTCCACATCATTTTCAATTGTTCTTAGAGAATTTTGTAATTCAAAAACAATTTTTCTTTGAGCTCGTCTTTGAGCAAAAGTATGAGTTTCTTTTGTCATTGATTTTAGAATAGCTTGTTCTTTTAGAAGTTGTTCGAGAATTACGGCTTCTTTTTCTATAACTGAAGAATAAATTTCGTTAGCTTTTTTTATTTGCGCAGAATCTAGTAAAAGAGCGTTAGCGATAATAATTCTTTTAGTTTTTATTTTGTCTACTTGAGCTCTTATTTCTTTGTTTGCCATGGCATTTGTTTCCAATTCAATTTCGCTTGCAGAAATTTGATTACTTGTTAACAAAACCGAAAAAAGAAATATGATTAGTAAAATTTTTTTCATATGGTTGAGTCCTTTTAAACTAATTATCTGATAATATAAAATGAAATTCAATTAAAAATCAAAAATTGTGATAAAATTAAACAGAAACAAGGGGAAATAAATGCAAGAACTAAATATGAGAAATTACGCGCATTTAGGTGATGCGGTATGGGAACTGTTTGTAAGGGAACATATAGTTGATTTATGTCAAAAACCAAAAGATTTGCATAAAATGACAACGTTGCGTGTAAATTGTTCATACCAGTCTGAGATGTTAAATAAAATAGAAGAAGAATTGACAGAGGAAGAACAGGAAATAAAACGTCGGGCAAGGAACATGGAAGTGCCGATAGCAAGGCGAAATAATCAATCGGAATATCGTCAGGCAACGGCATTTGAAGCTTTATTAGGTTATTGGTACAGAGAAAACAAGGAAAGGTTAGAATATTTTTTGGAAAAATTGTTAAAAGAAATATTAAAATAGGTATTTACAAAAAAAAATTTTGAATGTATAATAATTTTACAACCTGAGCGGGGGATTAGCTCAGCTGGTAGAGCACCTGCTTTGCACGCAGGGGGTCAGGAGTTCGAATCTCCTATCCTCCACCATTTATTTAAGAGGCTTTTAACAAGCCTCTTTTTT
>CAJOPF010000016.1 GCA_905236205.1 Candidatus Gastranaerophilales bacterium | reverse complement strand
CGGAGAAGAAGCTATCAACGCATTTAATAAAAGTAACCCAGACCTTGTAGTTTTGGACGTAATGATGCCAAAAGTAGACGGTTATGGTGTAACAAGAGAGATAAGAAGAACCTCAGATGTGCCAATTATCATATTGACAGCATTGGGTGACGTATCAGAAAGAATTACAGGTTTGGAATTAGGTGCAGATGACTATGTTATAAAACCATTCAGCCCTAAAGAATTGGAAGCACGTGTAAAAGCTGTTTTGAGAAGAACAAACAGTCGTGAAGCATTTGTTCCAACAGGTAAAGTAACAAAGAACGTAATTACAACAGGTAATATAAAAATTGATACAGCAAGACGACAAGTATTCAGAAAGAATGAACGTATCAGATTAACAGGAATGGAATTCAGCTTGCTTGAATTATTGGTAAATAACTCAGGTCAAGCATATTCAAGAAACGAAATCTTGCAACATGTATGGGCATATCCGCCTGATCACAGAATTGATACACGTGTAGTAGACGTACACATTTCAAGATTACGTTCAAAATTAGAATCAGATCCTGCAAACCCTGAATTGATTTTGACAGCACGTGGCATAGGCTACATGTTTCAACGTATAAATTAGAAATTAAATTATTGCGAAACAGATTTGATGTGGCGCCTGTCGTCAAGTGGTTAAGACCTCGGATTGTGGTTCCGATATGCATGGGTTCGAATCCCATCTGGCGCCCCATTACAAAATTTAGCCTCGTATGAGGCTTTTTTTATATTAAAATTAACTTATGAAATATAAAAAGTTTACAGGTTTGAATAACGATATAATAAGCATAAGAACAGAAGTTTTTATTGACGAACAGGGTTTTAAAGACGAATTTGATGAAACTGATAAAACCTGCTCTCATATTGTTTTGTATGACAATGAAATTCCTGTTGCAACTTGCAGATACTTTGAAGAAAACGGAATTTATCATATTGGCAGAGTTGCAGTTATTAAAAAATATCGTAATCAGCTTTTAGGTAATGAGATTATGAAAATTGCCGAAACCGAAATTTTAAAAGAAAACTGTAAACAGATAGAAGTTTCAGCACAAGTTCGAATAAAAGACTTTTACAAAAAACTTGGATATAAAGAATTTGGTGAAGTCTATTTTGATGAATATTGCGAACATATAACGATGAAAAAAAATTTATAATATGGTAAGAGTTTTCGGATAAACTTTCAGCTTTGTTTTATTACGCATAAATGATTGTATAAGTCTGCTCCACAAAGTCAGTTTCGTGTAAACATTGTTGTGTGCAAGTTTTGCAAATGTTGATTCGTCTCTTGTCCTCACTTAATTTATCAGCCAATCAATAACATTTAATATTTTTATGCCGTTATCATTAGTATTAACAAGAACATTATCTCTTGTGAGAATAAATTTTTCATAATTATCTTTTATACTTTGTAAAGGTTTTAGTTCTCTTTCTCTTGTTTCTTCAGAATATAATGTTTCACAGACCTGAACATATAACTTATCATTGTAAGTTGTAGCAATAAAATCAACTTCATTTGTGTTGATTTTACCTATTGAAACATTGTATCCCCTACTCAAGAGTTCCAAAAATACAATATTTTCTAATATATGACCTCTGTCAATATCTTTAAATCCAAGGAAGAAATTTCTTAAACCAATATCAGCCATATAATATTTCCCTTGAGTTTTTAAGTGTTCTTTTCCCTTGATGTCATAGCGTTTAACACTGTAAAAAACAAAGGCATTTTCAAGTAAATTTATAAAATTATCTATTGCGGATAAGTGTATTCCTTTATTTATTAGTTGCTCCGATAAAAGTGTATTTTTAATTTTGTTTAAAGATACAGGATTTCCGATATTATCAGCAAGAAAACTTGTAATTTTATTTAGCAAAGATACATCTTTAACATCAGCATGAGTTACTATATCTTTAACTAAAACTGTTGAAAAAATACCATCCAGAGTTTGTCTTATCATTTTTTCATCAAAATTAAAATCTTTCAATCCGGGCATTCCGCCATATTTTAAATACAGGTCAAATTTTTCGCCTTTAGTCATATTTTTTAAATTGTAGAAAGTCAGAAATTCACTAAATATCAAAGGCTGCATTTTAATTTCAACATATCTGCCTGAAAGATATGTTGATAGTTGAGAAGATAATAAATAAGCATTTGAACCTGTTATATAAATATCAATATTTTTCTTTAGTCTTAATGAATTAACTGTTAATTCCCATTTATCAAGTTTTTGAACTTCGTCAAGAAACAAATATAAGTTTCCCTTAATAGTTTTAGACTTGTTTTCAACCAATTCATTAAGTTCTAAATATGTCATTTTAGCATATTTCAAATCTTCAAAATTTATCTGCAGAATATTATTTTCACTAATACCTTGTTCTTTCAAATATTCAGCAAATAGTTCTAAAAGTGAAGATTTACCGCAACGTCTAATGCCTGTAATAACTTTTATCTGCTCTTTGTCTTTGAAATTTATAAGTTGATTTAAATAAATTGGTCTGTTAAACATATTTGCTCCTTTATTAACATTATAGTAAAAAACTTTACTTTTTTCAATAGTTTTTTACAAAATATGTAAAAAACTTGTTAAATTTCACAAGTTTATCTCATTATAACCATTACAAAAAGAGTTACAATAAAAATTGTAACTCTTTTTGTTTGAACACATTTATAATTTCTATTTTTCTCTAAAACTACAAATCAAATTTTCCAGTAATAAATTAAATCTCATACTAGTATTTTGACTTTTACAACAATATTCAACTGGGACTTCTTCATTTGGTTCATAATTTATAACATAACCGAATCCAAAAAATTGGTCGCTTGTTAAATCTATATATTTATCGTTAATTTTATTAAAATAATGAGTTCCGCCACCTTCTAGATATATTTTGTGAATTGTTCCCCAAAAAATATCATATACCAACATGGCGGTAATCGCGCATTGACCTAATGTTGGGTATACTTCGTAACAGTATCCCTCTTGACAACTTGGATATGAAGTTTCTTTGCACCATACCTCAAGCAAATATTCAAACAAATCATAAGGATTATCAACAAACCCAGTTCTGTTTGGCATACCTTCATTTATAACTTTATATTCCGCACCCAAATTTTTCTGCAAAACAGCTGTCCAACGGGTATTTTCGTCATATCTTGAACCGTCTTTTGAGTTAAAACCGAAAGTATTTGAATCTCCGTAACATAAAACCTTTTTCTTATTTATAATTATCTTTCTGCCATCCATTTTTATATTTCATTTTGGGTTAAAATATCTTGCAAAGTTTTTGCTGATTTTTGGAGTTTTGATATTTCTTCTTCATTCAGTTGAATAGGAACTAAACATTCAACCCCGTCTTTACCGACTATTGCAGGCATACTTAATGAAATTCCCTCAATTCCGAAATCACCTTTGATAAGTGAAGAAATCGGAAGTATGGATTTTTCATCTCTTACTATTGCTTCGCAAATGCGTTTTACCGCCATAGCAACACCGTAGTATGTTGCCCTTTTCTTTTCTATAATCTCATAGGCACTGTTTTTAACATTTTCCGCAATTCTTTTCATTGCTTCATCATGGTTAAAATGTCCTCTCATTTCACAGAATTTATTTAAAGGTATTCCTGAAACATTAACAGATGACCAAGCTGCAATTTCGCTATCACCATGTTCACCAATTATAAATGCGTGAACACTTCTTGAATCGACATTTAAGTGATTTCCAAGTTCATATTTTAATCTTGCCGTATCTAAAACTGTTCCTGAACCGATAACCTTATTTTCAGGAAGTCCTGAAAGTTTTTGAGCAACTGTTGTTAGTATATCAACAGGATTTGCAACAATTAACAAAACCCCGTTAAAATCTCTTTTCTTGATTTCAGGGATAATGGATTTAAAAATTGATATATTTTTCTTAACTAAATCAAGTCTTGTCTCTCCCGGTTTTTGATTAGCACCTGCTGTTACAATAATCAAACTTGCATTTTTTATATCATCATAGTCTCCTGCATAAATCTTTACAGGCTTTGCAAACGGAACACCATGGCTAATATCTAATGCTTCACCCTCTGCCTTTGATTTATCAGCATCTATTAAAACCATTTCCGAAAATAATCCTGATTGCATTATTGCAAAGGAACACGCTGCACCTACAAAACCGCACCCTATCATAACGACTTTTCTGACATTTTTACAATTCAAGCAATTTTTTTCCATTGTTTTACCTCTTTAGTTTATTGATTACATTTTATATTTCATATTATATTAAAAATAATATCTGTTAAACAAATCTTGCATTCGTTGAATTTAGACTGACAAGACGGCTTAATGGGACAAATCTAAATTAAATACATACCGAATTATGTTTAAGATATTCTTTTATTTTATCAAGTTTGCTAATGCAATCAGAGCAACCCAACTCATATATCCTTTGCAATTTATTTGTATCTTTTTCTATTCTTTTTACTTTAACCAATTTTGACGGACGAAGAACAATAATTTTATTTTCAGACTCATATTTTTCTATCAAATCCATTGTTTCATTGTATTCTTTATAATATTTTTTTGCTGTTTCAACAAAATTCGGAAATTTTCCGTAAAAAAGTTTATAAGGCAGATAGGATTTTTTCTTTCTGTATCCTAAAGGTCTTGTTAAAATAACAACAATCTTTTCACAATTGGTTTCAAGAACATGTTTAAATGGTACAGCATCGCTAATTGCACCGTCTAAATAATAATTTCCGTTTATTTCAACAGGTTTTGATACAAAAGGCATAGAACCCGATGCCCTAAAATATTCCATATCTTTTTGAGCATCATCAATTTTTATATACTCAGGTTTACCCGTTTGTAAATTTGTTACAACTGCATAAAAATCGATAGGATTATTTTTATACGTATCAAAATCTAGTTTATCCAATTCGTAAACAAGTTTTTCAAAACAAAAATCTTTGTTCATTATATTGCCTGTTGTAATAAGCGAATATAACCCCATATATTTTTTTTCGTTTGCATATTTTATATTGTATCTCAAGGCACGTCCTATTTGGCGAGATTTATAATTTAAACCAAACAAGGCACCTGCGGATACACCATATACAACATCAACATTAACATTATTTTTCATAAAGACATCAAGAACGCCTGCGGAATACAAGCCTCTCATTGCCCCACCTTCCAGAATTAGTGTTATTTTATTTTCCATTGTAACGTTAGTTCCTACTTTTATTTTACAACAAAATGATATTTAATTGATAATTATAATAAGCATTAAATACCTGCATAACATACAAGACCTTGTATAAACAAGGTCTTGTTGATTGTATCTGAATAATTTATTTTTGAATGTTCAAATCATCTAACAATTGAATATTAACTTTATCTCCAGCTTTTGCCCTATAATTAAGCCCGGGAGTAAGAAGTCCTATCGCACCACCTACAGCAAAACCCACAGGCATACCTATTGCAAAACCTCCAACAATAACAGCTCCTGCAGCTATACCTATACAGCACCCTGCAGCTGTACCTATTGCCATACCGCCAAGAGTTGAACCTACACCTTTACCTATAGCATTCAGTTTGCCTCTGTACAAAAAGTCTTTTTTATTAAATATTTTTGCTTTGATAGGAATTTGAGTTCCGTTAGGAAGTTCAACGTATTTGAAATCCAAATAAACTTTTCCGCTTCTGTTAAAAGCTTTTGGTCTGTCTATTTGTGATATTTTAGCAATAAATCTGGAAGATGGCGGTAAAATTTCGGTTCCTTCGGTTGTATAAGCGCCATTTTTAAGTATAAACGTAATTTCATCACCAACATTTGCAGTTTTGCTTGTAAAATCTTCCGCAAAAGTTAATTGCATAGTATTGTATTCTAAAACACTTATAAGCATGTCGCTAGTATTAACTATATTTGTAGGTGTTTTTTTAGCTAATTTTCTTGGCAGTTTTAAGTGTTCTGTCGTAACAGCTTCTTCTGCAATTGCAAGAGATGTTACATTAAAAAGCATTAAACTCAAAATAAATGATACAATTTTTCTCATAGACTTTCCTCTTTTTCTGCGATAATAACACATATCAATTTATTTGTAAATATTATAAATAAAATATGTAGCGCGGTGTGCAATAACCCACAAAAAAAAGTAGAAGTTGCATAGTTGTTGCAACTTCTAGTTTTTGTAATATTTTAAATAAGATTTTTAAAGTAATTCTGGATTATGTTCTTGGTAATACGCAAGCACCATTTTTCTTAAGAAATCTAAATCCAACTTCCAATCAAGAACTTCTTTACCCAATGCATTTATAACATTTGAATTATCGAAGGTTATATCTGATTTAAAGTAAGGTAACAAATCATCCAGCATACGTTGAACTAATTTTTCTTCTTTTGATGGATTATCGACAATATCAACAATACCAAGTCCTGTCGTTTTCAAGGCTTCACATACAGCTGTCTCTATCATCTTGGTTGAAACAGGAGACATGCCTGTTAAGTGGTAAGTTTTATTGCAAACAGGAAGTACAAACAATTTTGCTATTGTTTGCTGAACATAATCTTGCGGTACGAAATATATTTTATCTGATAAACCTGCCGCTATTCTTAAATTTGTACTAAACGGACCATTTGGCGGCAAACCTGCTTTTTTACAACCGCCACTTTTTACACGAGCCAAAAATTCAAGAATACGGTAAAAAGCAAGAGGTTTTCTTATCACACCGTCAGAGAGTTTACCTACTATAATTGCAGGACGATAAATCGTGTAATCAAATCCTGATTCGCGTACAAGTTTTTCACTGTCAAATTTGCTTTTTTCGTATGAATTATTCCAATCAGTAGCAGGCATTGTATCTTCCATGACAACACCGCTGCACTTTCCAGCCACATAAGCTGTTCCTACGTAATGGAAAGTTTTCAAACCAAGTTTCTTTGCAAGTGCCAAAGCTGATTGTGTACCGTAGAAGTTTGTATAGTATGTCTTTTTATCAGGGTCTTTTCCTAAATTAACACTGGCTGCACAGTGGAAAAAAGTGTCATAAGGACCTTTTGCAGCCATGTCATCAGCAGGGAAATCTTCCAAAGTACCTTCGACGATTTCAATACGAGACAGAATGTCTTCAGCATCATCAATACCATCCATATCGCATTGTTCTTTTATTATTTCTTTAGTTCTGTCAAACCCTGACTTATTACCAAAACCTCTGCAAAGAGAGACAATTGTATAGTCATGATTGTTTCTTAATAAATTAGTTGCAAATCCGGCACCAACCAATCCGGTAATGCCCGTCATCAGAATCCTCATTTTTATCCTATCCCTATAATATAAAATCTTTTTCTATTACATTTTTATATTATAATAAAATATTTATAAAGGCAAATTAAATCTATATTTTATATAACAATTTATATTACAATAATACTAAGGAGGAAATAGACATGAACAATATAGCAGTAATAACGGGGGCAACAGGCGGATTTGGAAAGGAATTTATAAAACTTATCTTAAAAAAAGAAAATATAGATAAAATTTGGGCAATAGCAAGAAACAACGATAAATTATTAAATCTTGTAAATGAATTTGGCGATAAAATCAAAATTTTTTCTTACGATTTATCTAATTTAGATTGCATAAAAAATTTTCAAACAAAATTAAATAATGAACTAAAAATCAAATACCTTATAAATAATGCAGGTTACGCTAAATTTTGTTCGTACGAAGATTTAGATATAGAAGCTTCTTTGAATATGATAAACTTAAATATTTCTTCGGTTGTTGCAATGGGACTGGCATGTATTCCATATATGGATAAAGGCAGCAGAATTATAAATATTTCTTCTCAATCATCTTTCTTACCTTTACCTTATTTGAACTTATACAGCGCAACAAAAGTTTTTGTAAGACACTATTCAAGGGCACTAAACGTAGAACTTAAAAATAAAGATATAACAGTAACAACAGTATGCCCTGGCTGGATGAAAACAAATTTATACGACGCGGCAAAAGTTGATAGTGCAAAAAAAGTAGTAAACAGTTTTGATGGTTTAACAACACCTGACAAAGTTGCAAAAAAAGCGTTAGATGATGCCGACAACGGTAAATCAATGTCAATTTACGGATTTTTCTCTAATGCAACACATATTGCAGGAAAAATATTACCACAATCATTACTAATGAAAATGTGGAATTTTTCACAAAAATTCTAATAGTAAATAAACTTATAACAAT
>CAJOPF010000015.1 GCA_905236205.1 Candidatus Gastranaerophilales bacterium | reverse complement strand
TCAAGATTATGAATCTGTTAAGAAGATTATCTCAGATCACGCTCAAAAAGATTTCAATATGTTCGGTTAATAAATTAAGAGGTTAGAATAATCTAATCTCTTTTTATAATATATTTTTTCCGTCTTTATACATTTCAAGACGTTGTTTTTTTATGTCGCAAACTTCGCTTCTGTAATCGTTTTTTATTAAATCACCGACAGAGGAGTAAAGTTTCAAAAGAGCATTTTGTATGTTGTCGTAATTCATATTAACCATATCTTGCGCCATTTCTTCGTTTGAAATTGCGAGTCTTGTCATGTCTCTAAAACCGCTTGATGCAAGTTTTAAAGCTAAATTATTTCCTTCTGCGGATTTAAAAATAGCTTGTGCTATTACCATTGGCATGTGTGAAATTAAAGCCGTAGCTTCATCGTGTTCTTTTGGTGATGCAAAAATTATTTGTGCACCCATTTGCTCAATAACTTTTTTCAAATTTTCAGGACATTGTTTTTTGCAAATAACCCATTTTGCTCCATTAAAAAGTTCTTTGAAAGAATTTTCAAATCCTGTTTTTTCCGTACCTGCCATTGGGTGAGTAGGTATAAAATTAAAATTATATATTTTGTCTGCAAGAAATTCTTTTAACGAGCAAACATCTGCTACAACAGTATCTTCGTCTAAAATTTCATTCAATTCATCAAGAACGGAAATTGTTTTGTTCATATGAGTTGCAACAAAAACAATATCGCAATCTTTTAGTGCAGACATATCATCGGTGATATTTTTTTGCAAACCTTTTTGTGAATGAGAAATTCCGATAACTTCGTGAAATTCACTCAACGCTTTAAATATTGAGCCGCCGATTAGCCCTAAACCTACAATACCTATTTTCATAAGGTTATTATATCAAATTTTTTTACGCATGTCATTAAATTCTTTTAAAAAATCACTAACATCTATTTTGAATAATTTGCAAATACGCAAAAACGTAAAAATATCAATATCTTCTTTATACGACATCATTTTATCAAAATAATTTCTATCTTTTTTAGTTGCATTGAATAAATCTTCCATAGTTAAATTTTGTTCTTTTGCTGTTTTAAGTATTTTTTGAATGACAAGTTTGTTGATGTCCATATTATCTCCAAATTAACATTTTAATAAATACATTTTGTATTTTACATTTTAAATATTGTATGTCAATAAATAAATGCACTAATTATTTATATAGCTATAATGTTTATTATGACGAGAGTACCAATGGATAAAGACAAAGCCAAAAAATTGGCTGATAAAATTAAAGGTTATGTTATTATGGAAGGTAGTAATATAACTAAAATTGCTGAATTATTATACAAATCAGATGGGAATAAATATTCTCAACAAAGTTTATCTTCAAAATTAAAACTTGGTACTATAAAATATTTGGAAGTGGAAGAAATAGCCAATTTAATCGGTTACGATATTGTTTGGGTTAAAAGAAAATAAATGAAACTTTTTAAAGTATATTTTAATAACTTACAAGTTTAATTTATAAATCTTTATGATTAAAATGCTTTTTGCCTTCAACATAATCTTTTACAATATGACCGTTGCCTGTTAATTTATATTTATATATAGTTAAACCTTCCAGCCCGACAGGACCTCTGGCATGGGTTTTGTTTGTTGATATTCCTACTTCTGCTCCAAAACCGTATCTAAAACCGTCTGCAAAACGGGTTGAAACATTGTGGTAAACACCTGCCGAATCAACTTGTTTCATAAATTGTTCTGCGATATCATTATCTTCTGTAATAATACAGTCCGTATGACCTGAACTGTAAGTATTGATGTGAGTTATAGCTTCTTCTGCATTTTCAACAATTTTGTATGCAAGAGTTTTGTCTCCATGCTCAAATGCCCAAGTCTCAGGATTAGAAACCAGAGTTATTTCGGCATTTTCAAGTGCTTTTAAGAGTTTGTTTGTTTGTGGAAAATCTTTATGAATTAACAGGGTTTCAACGGCATTACAAGCACTCGGATATTGAGTTTTTGAATCTATAATTATATTTTTTGCTTTTTCAAAGTCGGAATTTTTGTCTAAATATATATGACAAATACCGTCGGCATGTCCCAAAACAGGTATTTTTGTATTTTCTTTTATATATTTTACAAGTTTATTTCCGCCACGAGGAATTATTAAATCTATATATTTATCACATTCAAGCATTTGAGCAACATCTTCGTGCGTAAATACTTGCTGAACAGCATTTTTGGGAAATTCTTTAACTTTTTCAAGTGCGTTGTTTATTATTGATAAAATGGTTTTATTTGTATTAACAGATTCTTTTCCGCCCTTTAAAATAACTGCATTTGAAGACTTTATTGCAAGTGAAGAAATTTGAGCTATTACGTCAGGTCTGGCTTCAAAAATTATTCCTATTACTCCTATCGGGCATGAAATTTTATATAAATTTAAACCGTCATCAAGTTGTCTTGCCAAAAGAGTTTTGCCTATCGGTTCGGGCAGTTTTACAACGTCTCTTATACCCTGAATCATGTCGCGCATTTTATTTCTATCAAGTTTTAATCTGTTAAAAACAGACGCTGAAACATTATCTTTTGATTGTTCCAAATCAATTTTATTTGCTTCAAAAATTTGTTCGGCATGCTTTTCCAATTCATCTGCAATAACAAGTAAAGCATGGTTTTTAATATCTGCGGATAAATCTGTCATATTGAGACTTGCTGTTTTTGCATTTTTTGCTAATTGTTCAAAATCCATTTTAAATTCCTACAATGTTGTAATATTATCTCTTACAACAATTTCATCATAATTTTTATAACCTAAAATATCAAAAATATCGTCTGAATGGTGTCCCATTATTTTTTTACATTCATCAGAATTGTAATTTGTTATACCGCGTGCAATTTCTTCTTTGTTTTCGTCGAGAATTGAAATAACTTCTCCTTTTTTAAATTCATTTATAATTTCTGTAACACCTATTGGCAAAAGACTGGAGCCTTTTTCCAAAACAGCTTTTTTAGCACCATGATTTATTACAATTTTGCCGATAATATTTGTAGCATAGCCAATCCAGCGTTTTTTACCCGACAGGCTTTCACTTGCAGGCATGAACATTGTACCTGTTTCGCTGCCGTTAAATATTTCTTCTATGATATGAGGTAATTTTCCGTTTGCAATTAAAACTTTTCCGCCTGAACGAGTAACCATTCTTGCGGCTTCGAGTTTGGTTTTCATTCCGCCTCTGCCACCGTCGGATACACCTGATGCCATTTTTAAAATTTCATCGGTTACGTCATCAACTTGTTTTATAATCTTTGCATCTTTATTTGTTTTTGGATTACTGTCATAAAGTCCGTTTATGTCGGATAAAATTATAAGCAATTCGGCATCAAGTTCACTTGCAACAAGTGCTGACAGTTTGTCATTATCCGAAAAAGAAACTTGTGCATCTTTGTATAGAGTTTCCAATTCAAGTGTTGAAACGGTATCGTTTTGGTTAATTATAGGTACGATACCCAACTCAAGCAGTTTGTTTAAAGTGTTTCTTAAGCTTAAATAACGTCGTCTTTGGGCAAAATCATCTTCAATAAGTAAAATTTGTGCAACTTTTATGCCATAAGTATCAAAGCCGCTTTCATAAATGGACATCAATTTTGATTGTCCGATAGCTGCGCATGCCTGTTTTAGAACAATATCATCAGATTTTTCGACATTAAGTTTTTTTCTGCCCAAACCAACTGCACCTGATGTTACTAAAATAACTTCTTTTCCATGTTTAACAAGTCTTGAAATATCTTCAATATAAGAGTATAAGCGAGGTAGTGAAGCATCACCGTCACTGTTGCGTAAAACATTTGTGCCAAGTTTAATTACAATTCTTTTGGCTTTTATAAATTCTTTTCTTTCCATGACTTATTTATAAAATTTAGTAATTTCTTCAAAATATTTTTCTATAGCTTTATATCCCTTATACATTTCATTCGGAATATTGGAATAAGCACTTGCGGTAATATTTTTCAGTTCTTTTGCCCTAATAACAATTATTTTATCGGCATCATGCCTTAATTCGTTATTTTCTGAAAAAGACCATTTTTTCAAAAATTCAATTTCGTCATTCGCCTTATTGATTGTTGTACATTCTAAAGGCTCCATGTCATATCTTTTTAGCAAATCATATTCGGATAATGTAACCGTTGCTCTTACAGTATGAAAATTATATACCCTTTTGATTACTACAAAATTATCGGCAGCTCTTTTGTGTGAATAAGGAACAGCGGATTTTGCCAATACAACAGTTCTTAGTAATCCTGCACCCGTATCTTCATCAAAGTTAGTAACAACGTGTTTATTATTTAAAGTAGTATCATCCATTTTTGTATTTCCCCAAGTCAATAATAACCCGCTAAAAACCATTTGTCATTTGATTATTGATTATTGTTACAAATAATGTTTGTAACGAAATGTAAACAAATTAAATAAAAACCTAAAGTTTCGATTTGGGTATGCCGATATAAAAAATGTAAGTTGAAACAAATAACCAAATGAAAGGGATGTGTATATGTTAAAAAGAATCGAAGAACCAAGCAATAATAT
>CAJOPF010000014.1 GCA_905236205.1 Candidatus Gastranaerophilales bacterium | reverse complement strand
TCAAGATTATGAATCTGTTAAGAAGATTATCTCAGATCACGCTCAAAAAGATTTCAATATGTTCGGTTAATAAATTAAGAGGTTAGATAATCTAACCTCTTTTTATTATATACTAATTATCGTTATTCACCCATAACTTTTACGATAACTCTTTTTCTGCGTTGTCCGTCAAACTCTGCATAATAAATTTGCTGCCAAGGACCAAAATCCAGTCTGCCTTCAGTAACAGGAACTATAATTTCATGCCCGATAACAAGACTTTTTAAGTGAGCATCTCCGTTTGTCTCACCTGTTCGGTGGTGAAGATAATTAGGATTTGCGGGAGCGACATCTTCAAGCCATTTTTCTATATCATGAATCAATCCACTTTCTGCATCATTAACATAAACACCTGCTGTGATGTGCATAGCGGATACTAAAATCATACCGTCTTTTATTCCGCTTCTGTATAAAATTTCTTCCACTTCATGGGTAATATTGATATAATCGTGTTCATGCGCCGTATTAAACCATAAATATTCTGTGTGAAATTTCATAAATACTCCTATCTTTTTATTGACCAATAATCTTTATTTAACAATATTAAAAAAGGTACCAATTCCAAACGTCCTACCAGCATGTTAATCATAAAAATAAACTTGGTAACAGCGTTTAATGATTCATAACTACCCGCAGGACCTATTGTATGACCGAACGCAGGACCTATAATACTCAAAGTCGCCAACGAACCGCCAAAACCTATAACAACATTACTTTCTATAATTGAGACGGTTAATCCGCTGATTATAAAAATCGCAATATAAAACATTATAAACGCAATAATCTGAGAAACAATATCGGGAGCAACCGTTACATTATCCATTTTAATTGTTACAACAGCGCTTGGGTGTAACAGCTTTATAAGCTCACGTTTCAAGTATTTAAACACAATTAGTGCTCTCATAATCTTTATACCGCCGCCTGTTGAACCTGCAGATGAACCGAAAATAATTACAATAAACAGCATTATTTGAGCGGAAACAGACCACCTTGAATAATCACAAGACGCAAAGCCCGTTGAGGTCATAATACTTAAAACAGTAAATACACTATTTGTAAATTGTTCCAATGTATGTTGATGAGTGTTTAGAAATAAAATTCCAAAAACAAGTAAAGAAACTATTAAAATTATTTTTATATAAGTTTTAAATTCTTCGTTTTGCCATAAAAGATTACACTTAAATTTTGTAAAAAATCGGTACAAAAGAGCCAAGTTACAACCGGAAAAGAACATGAATACAATTACAACCCACATAACAGGAATTGAATTATATCCCATAATTGAATTTGCATTTAGAGAAAAACCGCCTGAAGAAATTGTTGAAAAAGAATTACAAACAGCATCAAACAAAGGCATTTTAAAATAAACCAAAAGTCCTATTTGAATTAAGGTTAAAATAACATACAATCCCCACAAGGCAGTTGCAGTATTTTTAATTCTTGGAGTTAACTTGTCCTCCGTAGGTCCAGGAGCTTCCGCAAAAAACATTTGTCGTCCCGCTACGGCGAATTGAGGCAAAACTGCAATAAACAAGATTATGATACCCATTCCGCCAAGCCATTGAGTTAAAGAACGCCAAAAGAAAAGAGCTTTAGGATAATCATAGTGTGTTAAAATTGTGGCACCCGTCGTTGTTGCACCTGATATTCCCTCAAAAAAAGAATTCTCAACACTAAAACCAAAGAATAAATACGGTATTGAAGCGATTAACGAAAAAGCAAGCCAAGAAAGCAATACAATTGTTAAACCTTCCGATTTTTTAATATCAGTCATTCTGTCTTGCTGCAAAAATCTGTTAACGACAAGTTTTAACGTTAAACCAAACAAACCTGATAAAATACCAGTTATAACAAAAGGTATTGCGGAATTGTAATCTTGATAAATTAAAGAAACAATTACGGGCGAAAAAGCAACAACACCTATATACAAGAATATTAAAGATACTGCATTAAAAAGGTAACTTAGTCTCATTTACTGAAAAAATCCTTTATCTTTTGTGCATCTTCATTTCTTGTGAAAACAATTATTTCATCATTTGGCATAATTAAAGTATCACCTTTCGGAATAATTACACGCTTTTTACGGTTTATAATACCAACTACGGCACGTGTCGGAAGTTTCAATTCCATAAGTTTCTTTTCCGTAAATTTTTCAGGTATAACTATATCTAAAACTTCACCTTTGCCTTGTTCAACGGTTGCGAGAATACCAACATTTTTTTCATTGAATTGATTTCTTACTTCATGCAAAGCTGAAAATTTACTGGATACGGCAATATCAATTCCTACTTGTTCAAAAAGAGGAATATTGAACATTTTAGTAACTCTTGCTATAACACGTTTTACGCCTAATTGCTTTGCTAAAAGAGAACACAGAAGATTTTTTTCATCGTTATTTGTAACACTTATCAGAGCATCCGATTCCGCAATATCTTCTTCATTTAAAAGTTCCAAATTGGTGCCATCTCCGTTTAACACCAAAGAATTTTCAAGAGTTTCAGATAAAAACTCACACCTTTTTGAATTTTTCTCAATAACTTTTACTTTAAATCTTAATTTTTCCAAATCTTTTGCCAGCATCAGGCCTACATTTCCGCCGCCGATAATAGTAACCGTTTTGGTAATATTTTTATCATGGAAAAATTTACCTGCGAGAATATCCAAAGAGTGAGATGAACCCATAAAAATGGCTTTGTCCCCTTCTTTTAAAACTGTTTCACCATAAGGAACAAACAATTCACCGCCTCTTGTTATACCAACAATTAAGGTTTCTGACGGAAATTCACACTCTCTGACTTTTTTATCTACAAGAACCGAATTACTTTCAATTTTGTATTCAAGCAATTTTGCTTTTCCATGTGCAAAATTTTCCACATCCAAAGCTTTTGCAACTGTAATAGTTCTGAAAATTTCTTCCGTTAACAGTTCTTCAGGCCAAATAAATGAATCAATAACCGAAGGAATAGAGACTTCTGTCGTATCTCTTAATGCATTAAAAGTTCTTTTATACTCTTGTTTGGTTACGAAACAAATAGTTTTTGCTTTTGATAATCTTTTTGCAACACCACAGGCTACAATGTTAGCCTCGTCATTTTGAGTACAGGCAATAAAAACATCTTCGCTTTTGGCATCAGCTTGACGCAATACATTTATATCACTTGCACTGCCTGCGATATAACTTATATCCAATTTTTCAAATTCATCTGTTTTATTTTCTTCCAAATCAATTACAACAACATCATATTGTTGGTAAAATTCATTTGCAATCAGATAACCAAATTCGCTTGCGCCGTATATAATAACTTTCATACGCAGAATATACCCCAAACAAAACCACAAGTAAAGGATATTATTATAACCTATGGTTTTATCCTTTAAAAATTTTTATATATTTCTAATTTTTCTTTTGTTTTTTGCTTTTTGCGGTATTTTTTTTGCTAAACTGCTGAGGAGCCTGAGCAAAAGATGTTTGTATACGTTTTACGCTTATTACATCTGGCAGAGCTTGCAAACTGGTTATAACTTTTCTCAAAGTATTGATATTATCCAGTTCAATACCAAGCTCAATAATACCTATGTTATTTTGTTTTGCTTTTACGTTTGCGTAATTTATATTAGTGTTATTATCCGATACTGCAGCAATAATTTCTTTCAACAGACCTTGCTTATCCTGAGTTTCAATTCTTATTGTCGTACTGTAAGTTTTGTTTGAAGGATTATCTGCCCATTGAATATCCAATAATCTGTCAGGCTCAACATCTTCAAGCGTTTTACAATCCAGTCTGTGTATAGAAACTCCCTTTGAACGCGTAACAACGCCGACAATTGGTTCCCCCGGAATAGGCGAACAACATCTTGCAAAAGAATATAATAATCCGTCCAAACCTATTATATCTTTAGCATTTGTTTTTCTTCGAGGCTGAAACGTTGTTTCCGGCGCTTTTTCAGCTTCGACATTTTTCTTTAATTTATTAACAATTTTATTTACTGTTGTTTCACCATAACCCAACGCAGCAAACAAATCCTCTGCCGAAACATAATTCATTTGCTTTGCAACAGTTTCAAACTCTCCGTTTTTGATATACTCATCAAAAACAGCTTTTGTAAGTTCATGTTCAAGATTAGTTTTACCGAGTTCAACGTGGTCTTCGCGCTTATTCTTCTTAAACCACTGTCTTATTTTTGAACTAGCCTGCTTTGTAACAACAAAATTAAGCCAATCTAACCTAGGAGCAGGCTGTTTTGAGGTTAAAATTTCAACAATATCACCATTTTTCAACTTTGTATCCAACGGAACAATTCTTCCGTTAACCAAAGCTCCTACTGTTTTATGACCAACTTCCGAGTGAATACGATATGCAAAATCCACAGGAGTAGCTTTCTTAGGCAAGTCATAAACATCACCGTTCGGAGTAAAAGCAAATACCTGATCGGAGAAAATATCTAATTTTACAGAATTAACGTAATCTTCCGCAGTTGTCATATCTTGGTTGTATTCAACCATTTTTCTCATCCAAGAGAATTGCAAATCTTCAGCATTATTTGCTTTTTGAGAACCTTTTTCTTTATATCTCCAGTGTGCGGCAACACCATATTCCGCAACTTCGTGCATCTTATGCGTTCTTATTTGAACTTCCAACGGACGCATTTTAGGACCGATTACAGAGGTGTGAAGCGATTGATATAAATTGCCCTTAGGCATAGCTATATAATCCTTAAACCGCCCAGGAATAGGTTTGAATTGAGAGTGAATTAAACCGAGAACTTCGTAACACTCTTTTTCACTATCAACAATTACACGAACGGCAGTTATGTCATACAAATCGTGAAATGAAATGTTTAGTCGTTTCATTTTGCTGTAAATACTATAATAGTGCTTTGCACGACCTGTAATTTGAGCATTTATTCCGTTAGCCTTAACATCAGCCGCTATCTTATCCATTAGTAATTTTACTGTGGATTCTCTTTCTGCCTTTGTTTGAGCAACTTGTTGAACTATTTCGTAATATTTGTCAGGATATAAGTACCTCAAAGACAAATCTTCCAATTCGGCTTTAATTTTACCGATACCCAAACGATTTGCCAATGGCGCAAAAACATCCAATGTTTCTTGCGCAATCTTTTTTTGCTTTTCTTCTCTCATAAAATTGAGAGTTCGCATATTGTGAAGTCTGTCTGCAAGTTTGAGAAAAATAATTCTTATATCGCTTGCCATGGCAATAAACATTTTACGGAAATTTTCGGCTTGACGTTCTTCTTTGGAATTAAAATGATATTTTCCGAGTTTGGTAACACCTTGAACTATTGTTAAAACATCTTCACCAAACTCTTGTTGAATTGTTTCCGCTGTTGTATCCGTATCTTCAAGAATGTCATGCAAAAATGCTGCCATGACGGTATGTGTATCAGTTTTTAAACTTATTAAAATTTTTGCAACTTCAACAGGGTGAATTATATACGGTTCTTTTGAAACTCTGAATTGACCTTCATGACGACTTCTAGCAAATAAGAATGCCTTTTCTATTAACGCCTTATCCTCATCAGAACGTTCTTCTATCAAAGGTCTTATTTCATCATATAATGCTAATGTGTCAATATCATTACTCATGGTATAATTATTTTACTAGTATTTTCTTAATTTTACAAGAGGCAAATTATGTCTGAAAACTCTTTAATAATAAAAATTAAAATATCGCCAAACGCGAGTAAAAATGAAATTATTAAAACAGAAAACGACATAAAAATAAAAATTACGGCTCAACCTATTGAAAACAAAGCCAATAAAGCATTAGTCGAATTTTTATCTAAACAATTTAAAGTTGCAAAATCAAATATTGAAATTGTAAAAGGTGAAACTTCAAAAGAAAAGACTATCTTGTTTAAAAATATAT
>CAJOPF010000013.1 GCA_905236205.1 Candidatus Gastranaerophilales bacterium | reverse complement strand
GGCATACTCCCTCACCTTTGGGAATCTCTATTTGTACTTTTTATGTTTTTGGTTTTAATAAAACCTGTAAGAGAATTCTCAACATTTTTTATGCTCCAATTTAACTCGTTAGATAGGGTAGAAGACAGACCGAATACACTAAAATGGATAGTTTTAGGCAATATGCTGCCAGGACTTTTGATTATAACTATATTTAAGCAATTGTTTGAAACTCATTTAAATTTACCGCTTTTGGCATCTGTAGTTGTTTTGACAGTTGCAATTGGTGATGGTTTAGCAGAACCTGTCGGAACATATTTAGGAAAGAAAAAATATGTAGTACCTTCTTGGAATCTGAAAAACAGGTATGTAAGGTCTTATGCAGGAAGTGCGTGTGTTTATATTTCGGCTGTTTTATTTCTGATTTTATTTGGTGAACAGTTTGCCAATGCAAAAGAATTCTGGACCGCAATGTTATTATTTCCACCTGTAATGACCTTATCTGAGGCTTTTGCCCCACATTCAATGGATACACCTTTAATGATGTTGATAGGGTTTTCCTTATTGTTTGGAATTTGCGCAATATTCTAAAACATCAAAGCTTTGATATATGTGTGTCTCAATTACTTATAGAGATTTAAACGTTTCAGATAAGCGTCAATTTCATTGAAAACAAATTTCGGATTTGTTCTGTATGCTGTATGCTGCGCATTTGGCACAATTTTAAATGTGGCATAGGATAGTGCATCAGCAACTTTTTTGCCTTCCGCAGGCGGATTGATTACGTCATTTTCTCCCGTTAAAACAAGAACCGGCAAAGTAACTTTTGAAACCTCTTTCATATTATCGTAACTTTCTAAAGCCCGTCCGACTTCATCCGTTACCTGCCAACCGGAAGAAGTCCTTGCACCTCTTGTACCTATTAAAACAATTCCAGAAAACATTTCAGGGTATCTTTCTGCTGTTCTCAAAGCAATATAAGAGCCCATAGAAAAACCAATTACAATGGGCTTTTTCAGATGATATTTGCCTATCAATCCGACAAGGTCGTCCGACAAATCATCCAAAGAAAATTCCCCGTTTGACTGCGTTTCCCCATGTCCCCGTACATCATAACTTATAACGTGATATTGATTTTTGTAATACTCAAATAAAGTATCCATGGTTTCCTTTGATAGTGTGCGTCCATGAATTAAAATCATATCCTGACCATTTCCCGCTTCTTTGATGGCAAGAGTAACATTATTAACTTTAAGTGTTTTTTCTTTTGCCATGATATTGTCCTTTGGTTTTATACCAAAAAACTTGTCATAAAAACTATTTGCACTACCTATATATGTACCTAACAATAAAATAAAAACAAACACTATTATAAAAATTATAATTTTTTTTGAATCCATTTATTTACTTCTTCCTATTTTCCTGTTGTTTCATCAAATGCTTTTGCATATCTCGCCCCGACAAGTTCAATTTTGTCAATTTCAGCATTTATTGTTTTTATTTCATCTTCATTTAATTCAATATCCGCCGCTTTAAGATTTTCTTCCAATCTGTGCAATTTTGTTGTACCGGGGATTGGTGCAATATAAGGTCTTTGAGCCAACACCCAAGCAAGTGCAAATTGAGCGGATGTTACACCTTTTGACAGAGCAATGTCATTTACAAAATCAATAAATTTTTGGTTTGTTTTCATTGCTTCATCAGAAAATTTAGGAATAGAGCTCCTGAAATCAGTTGAAGTTAAATCTTCTCTTTTTAATTTTCCCGTTAAGAACCCTTTTCCTAAAGGTGAAAACGGAACAAATCCGATTTTTAATTCATCAAGCGTTTCAAAAATTTCTTTTTCGGGATTTCGCCACCACATTGAATATTCACTTTGTATTGCGGTTATCTGACAAACTTTGTTTGCACAAATTATTGTATTTACCCCTGGTTCGGATATTCCCCAAGTTCTGATTTTCCCTTGTTCGATAAATTCTTTCATTAACCCTGCGGTTTCTTCAATAGGAACTTTGGGAGCAACCCTATGGATATAATATAAATCAATGTAGTCTGTTTGAAGTCGTTTGAGAGAACCTTCAAGCGATTTTTTGATTACTTCGGGACGACAATCAACAACAGGCTTATTATCAATAACCATTTGTCCGCATTTTGTTGCAAGAACAACTTTTTCTCTTATAGGTTTTGCTGCTTCACCCAACAGTTCTTCATTTGTGTATGGTCCGTAAGTTTCTGCGGTATCAAAGAAAGTAATCCCCATATCATAAGCAGTTCTTATCAGTTTAATCATTTCGTTTTTGTCAGGTTTTGGTTCGTAAGAATGACTCATTCCCATGCAGCCTAAACCGATAGCTGAAACCGTTAAATCTCCGATTTTTCTGTATTTCATTGTCTTAACCTCTATATATCTATAATACAACAAAAAAGTATCAGTAACTTTGAGAGTAAATTATCTGAGAGTTCTTTCTCAAACTAACTGATATTTTTTTGATAAGTTTTGTGTCTTTTTGTATTAAATTCTTTAAATTGAACTGTACCCGAAAAAGTGGACAATTAACTAACGAGTAAAAATTTTTTGTATTTGATTGGTGTCATTTTATTCTTCCACCATTTGTAATATCCGCTTTTTGATGCTCCTGCTATTATACAGTGCAAAGATATCGGATAATCTTTTATAGTAGAGATTATTTGGAACTTAATGACTGGTTTTACTCTGCAAGTTCCTGCTGAGCTTGTAACTCGCTTGGTTGCTCGCATTAAACGTGCCTACACGGCAAGGCTCATCGCCTTGACCGTTTCGCACTCTGCTCGCAATCCGCTTTTTAGAAATTCATTCT
>CAJOPF010000012.1 GCA_905236205.1 Candidatus Gastranaerophilales bacterium | reverse complement strand
CTTATTTATGAGGGGGATATATTAAAGTTTAGAAGTGGTAATAAGTTTAGAATTGGGAAACTTGAAGTTTATAAATGTGAATGGTTAGTTTCTAACAGTAATTTTTGTCAAGGTGCGTGGTGCGGTGGTGCATTAATTAATTTGTATAACACATGCGAAGTAATCGGCAACATATACGAAAACGCAGAACTAATAGAGGAGTGATTATGTTCAGAAAAATTTTATGTAAATTAGGATTTCATGATTGGATATACACAAAATTTTGTAATGTTATTGGCAGTAAACGACATTGTAATTATTGCTATACACAACAACAATATGATTACGACGGAAACCATTACAAATGGTTTAGAATTGAAGATTTTAACCCATTATTAAGCGAGAATTTAAATGAAAAATAAACCTAATTATATAATTAAAGAACTTAACAACGATTTTCAATGTAAAATCCCTTTTGTACCGAGCAATGTATTTGATACGGCATTATATGATTTTTCTGTTGAAGATAAAGAATATAAAAATATGTGGATAGATTCAGGATATAACGGCTATAAGGAGTTAGTTTTTTATGGAAAACCACCACAAGGGAATAATTACTATTTTGAAGGTAAAGAATTAGGACGTATTATATTTCCTAATTTTAAAACTGCTTATGAATTTATACAAAACAATAAACTACGTAATTATAATTTGCGTTGTGGTTGTTATAAAAATGAAATAAAAGAATATTTTAAAGAGCAAAAACAAAAGAAATAAAGGAAATAAAATTATCATCATGAAACATGCAGTAATAACATTTTTAGCACTTTATACAACAATCAAACTTTGCAAAATATCAGCAGAAAATTATAAGTTAAAAAGGCAATTACAAGAACAGGAATTTGCTGCAAAATCAATTATAAAAATATTAGTAGCAAATAACACAATGCTTTTATAATTATTTTTTCTGAAACATATAATCAATAGCACGTTTTAGTACTGCGAATGTGTGTTTTTGGGTAACGTGCGTATAGATTTTAGCAACTGAAAGAGATTTTTGCCCCAAAATTTCAGCAATATCATTAAGAGAACCGCCTGTCATGCCAACGTAACTTCCTGTTGTATGTCTTGCATCGTGAATGTGAAAATCTTCAAGCCCCAGTGATTTAATTATTTTTTGAAGATGTCCTCTCATATAGACAAGTTTATTTGTTTTTTTGTTGATAAAAATATAGCCTGTTTGGATATTATTTTGTTCAAGATATCGTTTAATTTCTTTTGCGATATCGGGATGTAGGTATTCGCTGCGGTGAGTTTTATTTTTTGTGTTCATGTAATAAATTAATTCGTTATCGAAGTCTATATTTTCGACTTGTAGATGTAGGACTTCTGAATATCTGCCACCGGTAGAAAAAAGAATAAGTGAATAAACAAACACAATATCTGAATAGTTAAACGCTGCATCAATAAATAATTGAATTTCATTAATAGATAAAAATCGGGTTCTGCCGTTAGGTTTTGGCAAAAGTTTAACTTTAGCCATAGGATTAACAGGGATTTTTTCAAGTTCATCAACGGCATACGTAAGGACTGCTGAAAAACACATAAGATATTTATTAACAGAGTTTGCTTTTCTGACGGTTTCTTTTTTGCCTTTAATAATTTTTTCTGTTGCAAGAATGTTTTTACATTCTGTTAAAACCGGTGCAGATAGTTCTTTTATGAGAATATGACCAATGTGATTTATCCACCATTCATACATGCAGTTATATTTTTCAGGTGTAGCGTATCTTGTAGGTGCAATAAATTTTTGGAAATATCTTATAAGTTGTTCGCAAGTTTCGATTTTATTTGCAGATGTATGCGATGAAACAGTTGTTTTAACTTGAGTATATTGCCCGTGTTCCATGTCATATTCAATTTTAGAAGCCCAAGCGAGAGCTTCTTTTTTAGCTTTTTTATGGTCTGAATCGTGAAAAGTTCTATAAATAGTTTTATACGGTTTACGTCTAATTGTAACCTGATAGGAAATACCTTTTTTATTTTTAATTTGTTTAATAGTAGCCATGCTTAAAATTTTCAAATAAATTTTTACCACACTTTTACCACACTTTTGGTGAAAAAATGCGAAAAAGTACGAAAACATGATAAAAACAAAAAGAGGTATTTGTCAAGCAATTTCGGGCAAAAAAGTTTTTCAGACTTTTTCATATTATTTAAAACACACTAACTTAATATCCTCGTGTTTATTTAATGTTTGCATTAATTGCAAACATTTTTTTTGTGTCTTGGATTTCTTCCACGCTCGGAAAGTTTCGCCTATGTGCTTATGCACGAGTCGGCTCAATTTCCTCGCTATCCGGCATATATGCCGTACAGAAATCCGCTGGCAAACATTTTTTTTAGCCCGAGCAGAGGCACGAACGAAGTGAGAGTTGAACATCAATAACAAAAATGTTGAATTTTTGTTTTGATGTGAACGT
>CAJOPF010000011.1 GCA_905236205.1 Candidatus Gastranaerophilales bacterium | reverse complement strand
CTGTTCATAAATAATTTCATATAGAAATTATTTATTTGCACAACCAAATGCGATTGTGATATGTTCTTTAGGGTTAACAGCCGATATTTTAGCGCCTTTAGGGTCTACAACATAAGCAATTTCGTCTCCTGATGTTTGGAACAAGCCCATTGTTCCTGATAGTGCTGTTCTTGTAATATCAACGGGAGCTTTAACTGTTTCAACAAGAGCATCGCCGACGCTTCTGCCTGCTGCTTTGAATTGAGCTTGTGATGTTTCGCCCAAAGCTGTTCCTACTCCGTTTGAAACATTTTCAACTGCGTTACCGAGGTTTGAAACAAGACCGCCTGCTGTTCTTGCTGTTGTGCCGACAAGTGTACCTGCCCATGTGAATGGGAATGTAAGTGTTCTTGCGATAAAGTGCGGATTTTTCTTTTTATTGATTTGTGCTGTTAAAATTTGTTTTGGCAATTCTGCTTTGCAATTACCGTTTTGAATTTCCGTAAACGCAAGTTTTAAAGCACCTTTTTCTTTGCAGCCGTTTGGACGGATTACTTCTATAACTTTACCGTTTACACGTGAACCGCAAGGGTAAACTTGTCCGTTAATTGTTACTTCTTCCAATGTTTTAGCTGCAAATCTTTGACCGACGTGAGCAGATTTAGCGTTGATTTCATCTAAAAATTCAAGTTTTAATGTAGGAATTTTTACAACTTCTTCGTTTTCTAAATATGCTTGTTTGCTTGTGTCGATAGGACATGCGGCATTTGCGGTTTTTGGATTATTGTCATAGCCGCCTGCTACACGTACATTTTGAAGCATTGATGCAATATCGGCTCTTGAAGCTGTTTTATCAGGTAAAATCATATCTGAATTTGGTAAGTCTGACAAAGCTCCATTTTCCAAAGCTGTTGCGATAGGAATTTTAGACCAGCTTGGAACTCTGCCGCCGTCTTTGTATTTAGACAAAATTTCTTTTGCTTTACATTCGTCTATTGAACAATTATTCAAACCTTTTGCCATTGCCGTAAGTGCTTCTGCACGTGTTACATGGTTGTTAGGCATAAATCTGCCGTTTGGATAACCTTTCATAAGTTTTTCGTCTACGGCTTTTGCAATCATAGGATTAGCCCAATTTCCTGCAGGTACATCAGAGAAAATACATTTTGGTTCAAGAGAGCAGTTGTCCATATTGAAGCCTTTTACAAGCATTGTTGCAAATTCTGCTCTTGATACATTTCTGTTTGGCTTGAACATTCTGTCAGGATAGCCGACAACAACGTCATTCATAGCTAATTTGTCGATATCACAAGATGCCCAGTGCTGTTCAGGTACATCAGGGAAATAATTAAGTAAATTAGCAGCTGCTCCTGTCATTCCTTTTAAATTTGATTTCAAATCAAATGGTTCGTAGCTTCTTTTCAGTGCATCAATAGAATTTTCGGTATGAATATCAATAGGGCATCCGCCGTCAAGATATTGTTCTTCACCGCTTACATTTACTCCGTTAATGGTATCCATATTGGAATTTAAGTAAGGCAATTGACTTGCGGCACCTGTCATTGAACCGTCTGACGTAATTGTTGCACCCGCAATATTAGGATTTAAGTAATTTTCACTTGATGTAATCGAATTTGCTCTTTCTCCTACATAGTTATTTGTTCCGTATATTGCATTAGGGTATCCGTAGATTTGTTTCATGTCTTTACGGTCGGTTGTTTGTGCAGAAGCACAACTTGCGCATGTCGGCTGAGCTTTTTTAGCGCAGCGTTCATTGATTTCTTCTGATTTTTGGCATTTACATTTTGGTTTTGCTTTATGGCACTTGTTGCATTTTTTTGTTACTTTTTCGCAAGGGGCGCTTACCTTAGGCAAGTCGCTGTTACAAGGACAAGCTGCATTTGCAGCGTTGCTTACGGCTGTTGCGCTTATTCCTAAAGCAATTAAAGCTGCTACTGTTAATTTTTTGAATTTCATTTTTTCTAACCTCCTTATTTGGTTTTATTGTTAAATGTAGTTCCTTCACTTTCTTTAAGATTATGCCCTTTAAATTGTTTTATAACATTGTCGAAAGCGGTTATATACTAAGGCTATTTAGAAATAACTTTTCGGGTAAGTCGTAAAATTATTAAAATAAAAAGAGCCCTTTAATGAAAAAAGGCTCATAAGAATAGCTGGAAGTATGAAAAAGATTTAATTATATTAAAAATCTTTTTTACGTATAAAGCAATTAGCCGATTGGATATTTTTATAATAATCTTTAAAAATAGAATTTGATATACGAATAAAATATTTACAGAATCCTACCACATTTCTTTGACCGCAAAGAAACGTGATACAAAGAAACTCCTGCCACCAAAAGTTCACTCTGTCCGAGCGGGACATCTTATCTGTGTATGTAATTACCTAGAATTTTATTGCATAGGCAGTTTTTTGTGATAGCATAAAGTTATGGTTATGGGATTTGACAAATTATTTTTTATATCGGTTATAATACTATTCTTTTTATTGACGTATAAAATAGTAGATAAAGTTATTGAATTTAAAAACTCAAAGAATATTTCAATAACGGAAATATTGTTTTTGTGTGCTTTTTGCCTCTTTTTGTTCATTCCTACTCTTTATATAACAGATGCAAAGGAGTCAAAATCCGAGCATAGAACTCTTGCAAAATGGGAAAATTTTATTACTGCTGATAAAAGGATAAATTACAAATTTGGAAAGAACTTTGATAATTGGTTTAACGACAGATTTTTCTTAAGGGAAAACTTATTAAGATTTTATTATAACCTCAAATTGGCATTAAATTATAAATTTGTGCTTTATGATAATGTTTCGTACAATAAAAAAGCAAAAATGCTGTTTTACAACTATTTTAAAAAGGATTACATATACAAACCTGAGGAGATAGCAGCATCGCTAAACAGATTCTATTCTTTTTGTGATAAAAACAATATAGTTTGCAGAGTTGTTATTGTTCCGCAAAAGGATATTTTGTATGAAGATGATTGTTTGCTTTACAAAAACAATATCAATAGAAAATTATTGAAGGATTTGCTTTCAATAAGTCATAAAAAATACGGCATAGATATAATGTATCCTATTGATGATTTGGAACAAATGATTGACGATGACGAGTATGTGCATTATAAAACTGATAACCATATAACAGACAGTGCCGTATATTTAATCTATGAAAAAATTATTAAAGATTTAAAAAAGGACTTACCTCTTTTATCGGTTGTTCCTAAGAAGAAATTTGAAAAATTTAAAGATAAAGATATCAGATATGACTATAACCGAGAATTTACAAAAGGGATAGAATCAAGAATGTCATTTTTGGATGAAGAAAAACTGGGTCTAAAAGTAAAATATCGCTATTATGACTATATTTTTCCTGCAAAATCCGTTATCAAAGCCAAGAAAGCATATTCTTATTTCAAAAATCCTGACGGTAAATACAAATTATTTTTAGTTGGAGGTTCTTATACTGAAAGTATGTCGTACATTATAGCTTCCAGTTTTAACGAAGTGCATAAATACAGATTACCTGATTTTAAAAAATTGCGAAAAACAATACTTAAAGAAAAACCGGATGCGGTAGTTGTATATATGTCTTCTGTGTACATCAATAAATTGAAGAATTTTAAGGGTTGGTAGAGAATGCTTTTTTCGTCAATGACATTTATTTTTATATTTTTACCGTTGCTTTTTATATCTTATTTTTCAGTTAAAAAGGAGTTACGTAATACGGTTTTACTTATTGCAAGTATAATTTTCTATGCTTGGGGTGAGCCAAGGTATCTTGCAATAATGCTTTTGACAATTGTAATCAATTATCTTGGTGCTGTTTTAATTGATAATTACAGAAAAGCGGATAAACTGTTTTTAATTCTTACCGTAATTGCAGATTTGTCTTTTTTAATATATTTTAAATATTTTAATTTTATATTAACCAATGTTAATAATATTTTTAGTTTGAATATTTCTGCGTTAAATGTTGTAATGCCTATTGGTATCTCGTTTTACACCTTCCAAGCAATGTCATATTTAATTGATGTTTACAGAAAAGAAGTTAAGGTTCAAAAAGATATCTACAAATTATCTCTTTACATCTGTCTTTTCCCTCAATTAGTTGCAGGTCCGATTGTAAAATATCATGATGTTGAAGAACAAATAAACAACAGAGAAATCGATTTTGAAAGTATTAGTTTAGGTGTAAAAAGATTTATTATCGGCTTATCTAAAAAGGTTTTAATTGCAAATACAATGGGGGCAATTGCAGATAAAATATTCATACAGTCACCAGATACATTTTCTCATTTAACGGCTTGGTTAGGTGCTGTTGCTTATACTTTCCAAATTTATTTTGATTTTTCTGGATATTCAGATATGGCAATAGGTTTAGGCTTAATTTTTGGCTTTAGATTTATGGAAAACTTTAATTATCCTTATATTTCAAAATCAATTACGGAATTTTGGAGAAGATGGCATATATCTCTTTCAACGTGGTTTAAGCAATATGTTTATATTTCATTGGGCGGTAACAGAAACGGATTATTCGCAACCTGCCGTAATTTAGGAATAGTATTTTTGCTTACGGGTATCTGGCATGGCGCAAGTTGGAACTTTATTGTTTGGGGTATATGGCACGGATTTTTTATAATTTTGGAAAAAATATATAATATAAAAGAATTTGAAAAACAAAAGCATAAAATTCAAACGGAAGTGTTAATGCATTTGTATTGTATTTTTGTTTTTGTAATCGGTTGGATATTTTTCAGGGCTGATAATTTACATTATGCTTTAAAATATCTTGCAAATATGTTCGGCATATTGAGAGTTTGTCCTGATGATGTGATATTTTCAAATTGGTATTATTTAGGAACCTTTGAAACGATTGCTTTTGTTGCAGCAATATTATGCTCTGTTCCGATATTTAAAAATATGCTGTTTGTTAAATCTGAAATTGCCAGAATTGGTGTAAATGTTTGGCTTTTAGTTTTATTCTTCTTCTCAACATTATTTATCGCTGTGGGAACATACAATCCGTTTATTTATTTCAGATTTTAAAAAATCAGAACAATATAACTGATATCAATGCAAATAAAATCAGAGCCGTATTGTAATGTATAAATGTCGGTATGCAGGTGTCTGTTATATGGTTGTGTTGTCCGTCTGCATTAAGACCTGCTGTCGGACCAAGAGTCGTATCAGATGCAGGAGAGCCCGCATCACCTAATGCTGCGGCTGCGGCAATAACTGCCACTGTTTCTGCAGGATTAAAATTTAAACTGATACACACAGGCACAAAAATAACCGCCAAAATCGGTATTGTACCAAAAGAAGTTCCTATGCCTATTGTTATAAATAAGCCTGTTAACAGCATCAATGCGCTTGCAATAATTTTATTTGCAGGGATAACACTCATAACGGAACTTACAAAAGTTTCAATTCCGCCCGTAGATTTTAATACTGCCGCAAATCCTGCTGCAACGAGCATTACAAATGCGATGTATCCCATTAGACCTACACCTTCATCTATCAAGTTGTCCATTTTGTGGTGTTTTATAGTGCCCGTACCGAAAATTATTCCCAAGCCCACTAATGCTCCAAGCGGCAGAGATTTTGTTACTAATTGAACCAGTAATGTCGCAAATGCCGCAAATAGTGTTATATAATGCTCTTTTGTGAATTTATCGCTTTGATTATTTTTTGTTTCTGAAATCTCAATATTTTCGTATTCTCTCGGTTTTCTGTAAGATATAAAAATTGAAATCAACAATGCGATAAACATACCAAGACCAAGTATTGTTGTGTATTTCCAAACATCTGATTTTACCATTGTCATTCCGTTCTGAACTACATTATCTGCAATCAAGCCTTGAAATATTAGTCCGAAACCTGCAGGAATAACTATATATGGCATTTTTAAGCCAAATGTAAGGCAGCACGCAACCGCACGTCTGTCGATTTTTAGAGTATTCATTATATTTAAAAGAGGTGGAATTAAAATAGGTATGAATGCAATATGAACAGGAATTAAATTCTGTGAAAGCATTGCAATTACGGTTAAAACGACAAAGAGTATAAATTTATTGTTTTTTATAAGTTGTGATATTTTTTTTGCTAATGTTCCTGCAAGTCCAGTTTGTGTCATCGCTGCAGCAAAAGCTCCCAAAAGAATGTAGCTGAGCGCTGTTTCCGAGTTGTTACCCATTCCTGATATAAAGGTATTCATTATTTGCGTTATATTCATTTTGGCGCAAATGCCCGCTGTGATTGCGGATATCATTATGGACAACAGAACGTTTACTTTGCACAAACATAATACACAAAGTAATATTATTGAAATTAGTACAGGATTTAAAAAAAATGTGCTATCCATATTTTAAGGATAGCACGAAAATTATTGTAAATCTATTTGTCGTAATTATACAAATACCGATACCTCAACGAGTGCTGTATGGTGTTGTTATTGCCCTGGAGCAAGTTCATAAGGACTGTTTGGTTTAAATTTGTTTTTATAAACTTCAACGTGTGATTGGAATACTTCAGGTAATTTCTCAGGCATTTGAGCTTTTGCCTGTCTTCTTAGCATACCTGTATATACTATTTCAAAGTGTTTTGCCTGAACGTATTCTCCTATTGCTTCTGGTTTTATGGCATCATTTTCAACGTCAAGAATTTCCATTTCAACAGGAACTTTTTCTGCGTAGGATATAAGTATTGCTCCTAAATATTTTTTGTAATTAGGAGATATTTCAGGTGACATAGCCGTCATTACAACGTGGTATTTGTCTCTGTTTGCAGGATAGAAAAATCCTTCTGATGCGTAGTGCATACTGTCAGGAGCTTTTGTTGCGTTAAAATCAAAATCCTTGAGCGATTCCAAATACAATTGTTTTATCCAATTTTCTCCGCCGCCTTCAAATAATCGTCCGAAATATTGTTGCTGTTTCAGTTTATATCCGAATTGATAAGCATAAAGATTAAATAATGCACTTCTTGCTGCAGGATTTATTTTTATATCGTTGTTTAAACAATTTTTAGATGTTTGAGCCGCACTTTTTAAAATTCTTGTTGCTTTATCTTTAGTTACTCCTGCGTAAGCAGCTGCAAATAGTCCTGCGTCATCAAACATGCTGAAACGACCGCCTACACCGTCGTGGATATAAAGCTCTTTTATGTAATTATTATCTTTACCGTTTTTTAATCCTATTTTGCCTCTGAGATTTTTACCGTTTGGCGTTTTGTCAGTGCAAATTGCAAAGTGGCTTTGTGCTGCGCTAAGAGCATCTTTATCAGATAGCCCCTGATTTTTGTAATATTCAAAAAGTTTGTATTCAAACCTTAAAAATCCGTCTTTTGTCTCAAATGTTGTTCCTGATTTTGAAACAACCAAGAAGTTTAATTCGTTTATCGGTTTATGAACTTCTTGTAAAAAATTGTCAAAACTTACAGGATCAATATCGGAATAAAAATAAACTTTGCCTTTGTTGCCTACACCGTTCATGTTTAATAAAAATTCTGCAGTGTGTTTTGAACCGCCTATGCCTAAAACAACCAAAGGTCTTTCTTCCGTCGTTTTTCTTGATTTTAATATTTGTGCTTGGTCATAAATTTCATCCAAGTGAGATTTTGTTCCATGTTTTGCAAGTTGTTCGGATGGTAAATCAACCCATTTTAAAAACTCTTTAGGATTACTTTTTCTTGCGGAAAAATCTTTTATTACCAAATTGATTAAATTATCATAATACTTTTGAATATCCTCAATGTTATACATATTTGTTCTGTTATCTTCCTGTATAACAAAAGCTTGAGTAAAAGGCGTTCTTTCCGCTTTTGTCTGTTGTGTCGCCGCAACTGCCGGTTTTTTATCAGTGTGTGCAATAAGATTTAATTTATCCAAATCGGGGTTAATCATCATTGATAATAATAATTCTGAAATCATATTTTCTCCTTTCAATTATATATTGTCGTATCTTCCAATAATTTTATTTCAAACGGGCTGTTAGCAGGTATTGAAATGCTTCCGCCCTCTGAAAATAGCGCAAATACAGGTGAACCGATTACATTTACTCCTAAAACAGCGACTCCCGTTATTAGTGTGAACGGACTAAATATTAAAGTTACACTATCGTTTGCAAGTTTTTTTGTTTTTGACCACATTTTTCCGTAAAATTTTCGTCCCGGTTCTGTTGATTTAGCAACATTTTTTAAATAAGTTCTTTTACCTTTTATATTGTTAAAGAATATTTTTTTGTAATTTGCTTTTGTTATTTTTGCATTGATTTCCTGTGTTTTTCCGTTAATGGTTATGTTTTCAATTTTTATGACAATTAAACCACCATTACCGCTTAATTGTGGAGAGTGAGAATCTGTTATAACTCCGATAAATCTTGTGTTTTCAGGAAGGGAAAAATATCTTGTCCTAATAGGTTTTGATAATTTAAAATATATCTTTGAGCCGACAGATAATTTGTCCGATATACCTGAAGTTAATCTTACGGTGATTTTTGTACCTCTTTTTAACGTTATGTGCTGTCCTTGTGAAAATTTAGTCTGTTTCACTTCTTTTAGCGGTGGTGCTGAAAAAACAGGCTTTGAAAAATTTTCATTTGATTTTAATGGCACATCATTTTTTAAATTATTGGGCAGAGGCGGCAATAAATCTTCTTCTATTTTTTTTGGGTTATATTTTTTGCGTATTGCGTCATCAACGGAAGTATCTATGTCAAATGCCGCCAAAGCAGAAGAACACAGATACAATATCGACATAAAAATTAGTAATAATTTATTTAAGCATTTCATTTATAGCCTTAGCCGCTCTTTTTCCTGCACCCATTGCGTTAATTGCAGTTGATTCTCCCGTAGGAGCAACGTCTCCGCCTGCATAAATTTTTGGAATAGAAGTTAATCCTGTTTCAGCTTCAATTGTTATATAACCTTTTTTATCGGTAACAATGTCTAAGCCGTCAGCTTTTGCTGATTTTTGAATAATAGGATTTGGTCCCGTACCTAAAGCAACAATTACCGTATCTACATCAACAACTGTTGTTTCTCCCGTTCCGACTGGTCTTCTTCTTCCGCTTTCATCAGGTTCTCCAAGCTCCATAATTTCTAATTTTAAGCCTGTTACGTAGCCTTCTTCTCCCAAGATTTCCATTGGTGAGTGCAAAAGCTTAAATACGACACCTTCTTCTTTTGCGTGTCGAACTTCTTCTTTTCTTGCAGGAAGTTCAGCTTCTGTTCTTCTGTATACTATGGTAACATCCTCAAACCCTGCTCTTAAAGCTGTTCTTGCTGCATCCATTGCAACATTTCCACCGCCAATAATAGCTGCTTTTTTACCAACTCTTAACGGTGTAGGGTATTTTTCATCATTTGCGTGCATAAGGTTTACACGTGTCAAAAATTCGTTTGCGGAATAAACTCCGTTAAAATTTTCACCTGTAATTCCAAGCATTTTTGGTAAACCTGCGCCTGAGCAAATAAATATCGCATCATAACCGTCTTCTTCAAGTTGCTTTAAGGTTATTGATTTTCCGACAATTACGTTTTTATTAAATACAACGCCCATTTTCTTTAAGGCATCAAGTTCTCTGTCTAAAACAGTTCTTGGTAATCTGAAAGGCGGAATACCATATCTTAAAACACCGCCAAGCTCATGCAAGGCTTCAAATACAGTAACTTCGTGTCCTGCTTTTCTTAAATCTGCAGCTGCCGTAATACCTGCGCAACCTGAACCTACAATGGCAACTTTTTTACCGCTAGGTTTAATTTCTGTCTCAGCAGCTTTTGTTGCGTCGCCTACGTATCTTTCCAATGCTCCTATTGCAACGGAATCACCTTTTATACCTAAAACACATTTGCCTTCGCATTGTCTTTCTTGCGGGCAAACACGACCGCAAACAGACGGCAGCATGCTGGATTCTCTGATTATTTCACCTGCTTTTTCCAAATTACCTTCTTTTACTTGGTGAATGAAAGCGGGTATATTTATATTTACGGGACAGCCGGAAACGCATCTCGGATTCTTGCAATTTAAGCATCTTGAAGATTCAAGTTTTGCCTGCTCATCGGTTAAATTATCCTCAACAGGTTCAAAATTATTTTTTCTGACCATTGGGTCTTGTTCGTGTTGTCTTTGTCTTTCTATAGCCATATCTTCCCCCTCTGACTTTTATTTGATTTTAAATCAAAAAAAACATTAGTGCAAATTTTTAACAATAAAAAAGGTGTCTTTCGACACCTAAGAATTTTATATAAGAGTGATTATGAAATTTTGAGTAAATTTTAAAACGAGCAAAATGGCAGAGCCGACATAGCATAGATTGCTCTGCCAAAAGACTCGTTGTATTGGTTCGGTTGCCCGAACAGTTCTTTTTGAGATACAATTCTGACACTAAGTTATTGAGGTTTTGAGGCGGTATTAAAACATTATATTTTTTGTTAGCCTCAGAGCCTTTTATACTAAGCGAATGTTTTGAAAGAATCTTCAACGTTTTTCTTGCAGACACCTTTAACAGCATCCATTTCTGTTTGAACTGCGTTGTGCTCTGTATCCAATTGTTTAAGCTTCAATTCAAGAGTTCTGTCTTGAGCTTGAACAATAGAAGTCTTAGCGTTGATATTATTCATTTCTTGTTCATATAAATAAGATTGATATTTGTATTCGTTCATTGCGTCGTTGTATGCGTCATCATCTGTGACAGTATTAGCGCTAACGGCGTAATCTTCACCGTTGTAGTTGAAGCTTTGAACTCTGTTATTACCATCACGACTGATAGTTACAGGAGTGTAACTGTCTTCTTTAAATACGTCAATATCACTTGCAGTATAGTAAACTACGTGATTATCACCTGTGGCAGATTTAGCTTCAGCAATATCAGAGCTTCTGTAGTATTGGTAAACAGGTTTATCTTCAGTTCCGATATTAGCTACCCAAACAAGTTCTGTACCACCGTTTGACAGGTGATCATACGCATCTTTATGTAAACTGTCGTTAGCAGAAACGTAAGACAATTTAGCAGTTTTTCCTTGATATGTTGTTATGCTTTCACCGGAATAGTTGCTGCCAGCTGCTACTGCAGCAGTTTGGTAACCTTGTAAAGTTTGTGCTGCACCAGGATCTGTAGCGGATGTACCTGGTTGTAATCCTTTTATTTGTTCAGGAGTAAAGTATTGTATTGTACCACCCATAGTAACTTTATATAAATGTTTATTTACATCTGTAGCGTCACAACCCAATTGATTCCATACTGATAAATCAGGTTCACTAGGAGCTGTCGCGATCTCAGCTACAGTCGCATTTTGCCAAACATTGGCTGAATCTAAGTATTGATAATTTGTGCCACCTATATTTCTTAATTGTGATGTTAAATTAGGATAAGTATAAGCTGCGTTTTGGTCTGAAGTGACAGATGTATTTGTCAAATCTGTTCTTTGTTTAGTTGTGCAAGCAGGGAAACCTAATTCTTTTTCAGTATAGTTAAATATAACCGTATATTGACCCGGAACATTAGTTTTAGCAAATTGTGCAACAGTTGCTTCGGTATCATAATTACCAGGAATTTGGAAAGTATATTCAATCTTAGTGTAATCTTGTGTATTTGGAGGAACAGGAACTTGAAGCGTCAACATTTGGTTATACAAATTAGCAGATTCATTAGCTAATTCTGTTCTTTGTTGGTTAATTTGTTGACCTTGATATTCTATGTTTGTTCTTCTTGCGGTTAGATTTAAAAATCTTGCCTGTGATGCTGCCATGCCCATAATTATCTCTCCTATGCTATGCCATTCGTCTATGTCGGCATGTTTAATGATGAATTTAGAAAAATCAACATGATATCATCTATTTAGTGTATACAAAACTTAATAAATGTCTGAAAAGGCTGTGTAGAAAAGGACTTTTAATGTTGATATTTTTTATTAAACAATTAAAATTTGCTTATTTTCTTGCCTTTTGCAATACAGAAACATAAATATTTGGCATGTAAATCTCAATATATTTGTATTTAATTCTTTTAAGTGGTATATATTTATATATAGTAAATTATGGAAGGGGATAATCATGGAAAAAAATAATGAAACTTTGCATGTGTTAAGACACTCTGCATCTCATATCATGGCGCAGGCTGTTCAAAGTTTGTTTCCGCATGCAAAATTGGCGATAGGACCAGCTACGGATTCAGGTTTTTATTATGATTTTGATTTGGATGAACATACTTTTACTCAGGAAGATTTAGTTAAAATTGAAGAAAAAATGAAAGAAATTTTAAAGCAAAATCTTTCTTTTGAAAAAGTTTCTGTCGAAGACGTAGATGCTCAAATTAACGAATTTAAGTCTCAGGGCGAAATATATAAAGCTGAATTGTTGGAAGAACACAGAGACGATGCCCCTACTTTGTACCTGACAAAAGATAAAGACGGTAACGTATTATTTAATGACCTTTGCGCAGGACCGCATGTTCCAAATACAAGTTACATAAAAGGTAATGCAATAAAATTATTAAAAATCGCAGGTGCATATTGGCGTGGTAACGAAAAAAACAAAATGCTTCAACGTATATATGCAACGGCATTTTGGAATAAAGAGGATTTGGAAAATTATCTGCATGTTCTTGAGGAAGCTGAAAAACGTGATCACAGAAAACTTGGTACTCAGCTTGATTTATTCTCTGTAAGAGAAGAAATTGGCGGAGGTCTTGTTTTATGGCATCCTAATTTGGCAACAGTCCGTGAAGAAATTGAAAATTACTGGAGAACCGAACACAGAAAAAGAGGTTATGTTATAGTTAATACACCTCAAATTGCAAAATCCAAACTGTGGGAACTTTCAGGACACATAGACCATTACAGAGAAAACATGTTCTTTATTCAAAAAGAAAGTGAAGATGATGAACAATACATTGTAAAACCAATGAATTGTCCGTTCCACATATTGATTTACCAGGCAAACAGACATTCTTACCGTTCATTACCATTGAGAATGGCTGAATTGGGAACAGTTTACAGAAAAGAAAAATCAGGAGCTTTATCAGGTTTAACCCGCGTCCAAGGCTTTACTCAGGATGATGCTCACGTTTTCTGCACTCCTGAACAATTGGTTGATGAAATCAATGCTATTATTGATTTTGTTGCTGATACAATGGATATTTTTAAAATGAGTTTTGAAGTTGAGTTATCAACTCGTCCTGAAAGCTATGTAGGTAAACTTGAAAATTGGGAGCTTGCAGAAGCAGGTTTGAAAGAAGCTATGGACAGACGTGGCATGAAATATGATATAAATGAAGGTGACGGAGCTTTTTACGGACCTAAAATTGACTTTAAAGTAAAAGATGCTATCGGCAGAACATGGCAATGTGCGACTATTCAGTTGGATTTCAATTTACCTGAAAGATTTGATATTAAATATCAGGATAGAGATGGTCAGCTAAAAACTCCTGTTATGCTTCACCGCGTAATCTTCGGTTCAATGGAACGTTTCCATGGTATTTTAATCGAACACTTTGCCGGAGCTTTTCCTACATGGCTTGCTCCTACACAAGTTTCTGTTGTACCTATTTCAAACGAAAAGCATGCTGATTTTGCTGAAAAAGTTTACAAAAAACTCCGTGATAACGGCATAAGAGCTTTGCTTGACGATCGTTCGGAAAGTATGAATTACAGAATAAGGGAAAATTTGCAGGACAAAAAAGTACCTTACGTTGTTGTTGTCGGCGATAAGGAACAAGAATCAAATTCTGTTGCGGTAAGACAAAGAGGTGTCGGTCAAATAGGAACAAAATCCGTTGATGAATTTGTTGATATGATTTTAGACGAAATTAAAACCAGAAAATGTTAATTGAAGGTTCTCTATCATCAAACAAAACGCAAATATTGATTGAAGAATATGCCCGATTACTTAATTCGGGCATTTCTTCAAATGAAATTCTTGTATTGGTAAATAATTCTTCTGCAAAAGAAAGGTTTATCAACGGTGTTTTGCCATTGTTAAATATTCATTCTATTTGTAAAATCCAAGTATATTCGTTTTTCGGACTTGTTTATAATACGGTTATTGAAAATTGGGCTTATCTGGAAAATGTTCTTAAAAGCGGTAAACCAGTTATTATTCCGAATATGATTGGGTTAGAGGTTTCTCAATTTTTATTAAAAGATATAATTAAAGATATAAAATTTGAGGGATATAATTCTAAAAAATCTTTGTTGCAGCAGCTTTTTAGACGCTATTCTCTTATTATACAAAATAATTTAAGCGAAGATGATGTAAAATGGCGTTCTGAAAAGGTTTTAAAAGAAGGCTTTTCTGAGGATGCGGAAAAAGCTGTTAAAAGTCTGTTGCTGAAAACACTTAATTTCAGAAGTTTTGACTATTTAAGACAGACGTTGTTATTTAATTATTTATATAAAAATACAGATATATTTAAAAATATAAAATATATATTTGTTGATGACGCAGATGAAATTACTCCTGTTTGCTTTGATTTTATTTCTTCGTTAAAACCCCAATTAACAGATATGTTTGTGTCTTGTGATAAGTATGGTTCAAGCCGTACTGGATATTTGAGCGCAGATAAAAATATTTATAAAAAAATGGAAAATTTGGTCGGTGAAGAACCTAAAATTTTGCAAAATAATTCAAAATTATCTAAAGACGCACAAACTTTATACGAAAATATACAACAGGGTAAAAGCTCAAATTTAAAGTATTTTGCTTGCGTGTCTCCGTCAAAAAGAGCTTCTATGATTGATTTGGCTGTACTAAAAGTAAAGAATATTTTGCAAAAAGGGTTTAAACCTTCCGATATTACCATAATTACACCTGTTATTGATGATATGATTAAATTTTCGCTGAGAGAAAATATTAAAAATGCGGATTTATTGTTTTTATCAGGAAACGAAAAATTGATTCAAAATCCTTTTGTAAACTCAGCTTTAACCATTTTAAAATTAAATACTGATTTAAAAAATAATATTACGGAATTTGATTTAAGAATAATTCTGTCAGATATCTTGGGCATTCCAATAAGACATTGTAAAACGATTTTGGAACAGTTTACCAAAACGAAAAAATTGATTGATTATGAATTTAGTTATTCTGATTACACAGAAAAATATATTAAATTTAAAAATCTTGTAAAAACGCTTGAAAAGACGGATTTGAGGCTGTCGGAACAAGTCTTTAAAATATATACGGAACTTTTTGATTTTCGTTTGGCAAATAAAAATGAGATAAATAAATTTTCTTTTTTCGTAAAAGAATTGCAGGATTTTGAAGATGTTTTTGCAAATGATTTAAAACAAAAAGATGTAATTTTACAAATAGAAAATTCTGTTATTGCCGAAAATCCTTATTCAACAGTTGAAATAGATGAAAATAATCTTGTTGTTGCAACGCCTCAAAAAATTATAGATAATCAAATTCAAACGAAATTTCAACTGTGGCTTGACGTTTCATCTTTAGAATGGGTAAAAAATGATACAGGCCCGCTTTATAATGCTTGGGTATTTCAGTCAGACTGGAATAAAAATGAATATACAATTGAAGATGATATAACGTTATCTTTGCAGAAAACATCAAGAGTATTGAGAAAACTTACATTATGCGCAAAAGAATACATATATACATTTTCAAGTCTTTTTGACGGCTCAGGCGTAGAAAATTACGGCGGTATAGAACAATATTTGAAACATGACGAAAATCAAACTCAAACAACTTCTTTCAATTTTGTTCCACGCGACGACCAAAAAACAGTCCTTGACTACAAAGGTGGTAAAATGGCTATTTCCGCTGTCCCTGGGGCTGGAAAAACGACAATTTTGCTTGCTCTTATAATAAAACTTCTTAACAACAACATAAATCCTGAAAATATATTTGTTCTGACTTACATGGAGTCAGCTGCAAGGAATTTTAGAGAAAGAATAAAAAGTATTAACACTGAAAATTCAAAATTGCCAAATATTAGTACAATTCATGGGCTTGCTCTTAGAATATTGAAAGACAATTCAAATTTTGAGCGCCTTGGGCTTGCTTCTGATTTCGAAATTTGTGATGATTCTCAAAGGGGCGGAATAATTCAGCGGATATCAAATGAATTAGATTTGAAAAAGTACGAAGTAGAATATTACGATAGATCTATATCTGTTTTTAAGCTGGGGGGCGGAGTTTTACCAAAAGACAACAACAATGTAAAAATTAAAAAATTTACGGATTTTTATAACAAATATCAACAGGCATTAACAGAACAAAATCTTATTGACTATGATGATATGCTGCTGTCATCGGTTAAATTGCTGGAAGAAAATAAGGATATATTAAAATATTATCAAGATACATGTAAATATATAATAGAGGATGAAGCTCAGGATTCATCTGCAATTCAACAAAAGTTAATAGGGCTTTTAAGCTCAAAAAACGGTAATTTAATCCGCTGCGGTGATATAAATCAGGCAATTACGACAACATTTTCAAATGCAGATACAGATGGTTTCAGAAAGTTTATAAAAGAAAGTCAAAGTGTTGAAATGGACTGCTCTCAAAGATGTTGCCATGATGTTTGGAAATTGGCAAATAATCTTGTAATAATGGCAGAAAAAGATAAAACTTATGAAAACGCTTTTTACCGCATATTCATGAAACCTGTTGAAGGTAAAAATCCTGTATCGGAAAGAGCTGTAAAATCGGTTATTTTTGATAATCCGCACGCAGAAAAAAATTATATTATAAAACAAATTAAAGATATTCTGATAAAAAATCCAAAAGCTACGGTAGGAATACTTTTGCGCAGTAATTATCAAGTCGGCAGTTGGCTTTCCTTTATTACAAATGCAGGGTTTAAAAGTATTTCTCGTTCGGAATGTCTTGAACAGAAAAATGTTTATAGAACAATTTACGCTATTTTAAAAATTATAGAAAAACCTTTTGATAATGAAATTATTGCAAGCTCTTACGAAATACTTGCCGAAAACGGATTTTACACGCCAAGATTACAGGTTGATATAAGAAATCTTACGCAACCGTTTGTTTTGTCTGATGTTGATGAAATGGATATCGACTTGGCAATATTTTACTGGGATGTTGTTTATTGGCTCAATTTTTCGTCATTACCACCTGAAGAACTTGCGGTAAAAATAGGATTAAATTATCACAAAAGCGATATTGAAAAATCCAATGTATATTTAATTTCAACACTAATAAAAAGATTATCGGCTTCAAACAGAGATTTTTCAACTGTTCTTGAAAAACTTACAGCACTTGCAAAACGCCCAAATTTAAGCGGTTTTAAATTTTTTTCGGAAGAAGACGAATCGGATAAAGAATTTCTTGAAGGGAAAATTCAGGTTATGACCTACCATAAATCAAAAGGTGATGAATTTGATTATGTTTTTATTCCTGAATTTACGGAAAAATCGCTTCCGCTTGATATAAGACAAATGGAATTAAAGCAAAATACGGATTTTATTGAACAGGTAAGAGAATTAAATCCAGATTATCGTAAAAAATCGGAAAATGATTTGAAAAAAGAGCAAATAGCCGAAAATTTACGGCTTTTGTATGTAGCAATTACAAGGGCAAAAAGACAATTGATTTTTACGGTTGCAAGAGAAACTAAATTATACGGAAAAGTGCAGCCGCAAAATCCGAGCATAATTTTTGAAAAATTATTGAAAGGAGTTAATGCATGATAATATCTCCTGCAATGTTGAAAATTTTTGAAGAATGTCCGCAAAAGTATAACTACATTTACGTAGACAGGATTAGTCTGCCGCAAAACAAATATTTTTACCAAAAAGGAAAAAATATTCACGCAATGGCAAGTTATTTTTTAAAGGGCTATAATATCGAAAAACAAGAACAATCTTTAAATAAAGATGAAAAACTCATTTGGAATTACTTAAAAAATATAAAATATTTCCAATATGATGTTGTCGGCAGTGAATATCAATTGGCTTGCAAAATTGAAGATAATTGGGTAGGCGGTCGTCTTGATGCACTTGTAAAAAATAATGATGATTATTATATTTTAGATTATAAAACAGGTTCTATTCCTCAAAATCCTGAATATGATTACCAAACAATGGTATATTTATTATGCGCGGATAAATTTATAAAAAAATATAGCTCACTAAGTTTTATATATCTGGATTTAAAAAATAACGAAGAAAAAATTATCAAATTATCACAAGAAATTAAGCTTGAATATGAAGAACGTATAAAAAAAGTTTTAAATGAAATTATTTTGTTACAAAATAACAAAATAAAATTGTTAAAAAATAATAAGTGTAATTGTGACTATTATTGCATTTGTGATAAAAAATGATATAATAAATTTGTTGCCCCAATAGTATTTTGTGTGTAACAAAAGTTTACGAAAAGTTCAAAAAATAGCAATTTTCATGCTTTTAGGGACTTTTTAGATATGTGTAGGTATACAAATATATTTTTGTAGTGTAAGGAAATGGCAAATTACGTATCATCGTTAATATCACTGGTAGGCAACTATCAAAAGGCTAAAGACGGAAACATCTTGAGACATGCGTCTACTGTTGGTCATGCCTCAAAACTTATAACTAAATTAGCTTCAGGACAAGGTACGGAAGCAACAACAAAACTTTGTTCTTCTATTGTTGATACTTTTGACAAAGTTACATCAGGCAGCAAAGTTGGTAAAGCCGTAAGACAAGGTGTTAAACTTTGCAGAAATACAGACCCTATTTCAGGTATATGTGCAGGTATAAGAGTTTTGAAATCTGACACTCCTGCAAGAGCTTTATTGGAAGAAGGAAGTGATTTCGCAGGTATGTTAATTGTCGAAGGTGCGATGATTAAACATGCAAAAAGTATTGCAAATATAAAAGGCATAAAACAGGCAAATGATGCAATGGTTAAGTTCTGTAATGCAAAGGGTGGACCATTAAAGGTGATTCCGGCGATAGTTTACGGTGTCGCATTTACCGTAGGTTCAATGGTAGGCTCGGCGGCATTCAGAAAAGCAGGCTCGTGGATTGCTGATAAGCTGGGACTTGCAAAATCAGATCCGCCTGATAATCACAAAACAGCGGACGGAAAAACGAAAAAATATTATTTCGGATAGAAAATAAGGTTTAAAAAGAAAACAAAATGTCATCAAATTATATTTCAGAATCAATATCATTAGTAAGAAATTTGAAAAAAGCTGCAAACGGTGATAAACTTGCTGCGTACTGTGCAACAGGTAATGCTGTTAAAGTTGTTCAAAAACTTGCTAAAGTTGAAAATAGCTGGGGTGAAGCTGCAAGAGGTGTTGTAGATTCTTTCACAAAAGCTTCTGAAAATAGTGATTCTTTAAAAACAGCAGGTTTATTCATCAATGTTGCAAAACAAGGTGATGAAATCGGTATGTGTAAATCAGCAGTTCAAGTTTTCCAATCAAGCTCACCTTTAAGAAAAGGTATTGAAGAAACTTTAGGCTGGAGTGCTAAGTTTGCTGCAAAACATGTAATGTTAAAAACAGTTCCTAATTTTGTAAAAAATACAAAATGTTTAAATACTGTTGCTCAAAAAGTTGGTGACTTCTCAAAAAATACAAAAGGTATGGGACAATTACCTGCTTTAATCATCGGTGTAACTTATTCTTTAGCTACAATTTATGCTCCTAAATACGCAAGAAAAGCCGGTGGTTGGATTTGTGATAAATTAGGTATTAAACCTTACGAAGAAAAAAAACAAGCATAATTATTTTTATTTAGTTTAATTTGATTTATAATACTGTTGGGGTAGTATTAAATCATGAAAAAAACTGTAATATTATTGATTATTTTTTGCATGTTTATTTTCGCGCCTTCGGCACATGCTCATGACATAAAAATTGGTTTGCTTACGAACGTAGAGAGTATTCGTCTTGGCACTTCAACGTACGCACCTATAATAAATGCTCACACAAATAAAGCTATCTACATGCTTGACCCGATGAGAAATTACGAATTTAAGGCTTTTAACGATAATATTTTGATGAAAATCGGCGGTAAATATTACAGCTTAGATACAGATGAAATAACCGTAAAACCTGAAAATGACGGTTTCGTAAGTGCAAAAAACAAGTGGTATCGCGGCATTTTTATTGTAAAAAATATGGGTGGAAACTTGGTTTTGATAAATAAATTAGATATGGAATCGTATTTAAGGGGGGTAGTTCCTGCCGAGATGCCTTCAAGTTGGGAGTTTGAAGCTCACAAAGCTCAAGCTGTTGCGGCAAGAAGTTATGCTTATGCAAATTTGGGCAAACGTTGGAAGTATGGTTATGATTTAAAAGATACTCCGGAAGATCAGGCTTATAACGGAGCCTCTGCAGAAAAAAACAATACAAATCAGGCGGTTAAAGATACCGAGGGTATTGTTATTATCCATGACTCAAAAATAATACCGGCTTTTTATTCTGCATCAGCAGGCGGGCATACTGTATCAGCAGGTCAGGTTTGGAATCATGATTTACCATATGTTAGAGCTGTACCATCTTTTGATGAGAACGTAAAGAAAAACGGGCATGGTGTCGGTATGTCTCAGCATGGTGCCAATAACCTTGCAAAACAAGGGTATTACGGATACCAAATTCTGCAATATTTTTATAAAAATATTACTTTTGCAAGAATAAGATAAATTAAGCGTTCAAACGTTTCAATTGTAAAGATTTTTAATGTTTTTTTCTTGAAAATGCTTGTATTATCTGTTTTATAATGTATAATTAAACGTAGAGAAGGCATGTTATAAGGGATACGGGCATGTATTTCGATAACTGTCATTGTATAGTTCATAATTATAGGAAAGGGGTTAAAAATGAACAAAGAAGAATTAGTAAAAGAAGTTGCAAAAAGAGCTAAATTATCTCAAAAAGCAGTAGCAGACGTTTTAACAGCAACAATGGCAACAGTTGAAAAAACAGTTTCAAAAGGAAAAAGAGTTACTTTAGTTGGCTTCGGTACTTTTGAACCTCGCAAACGTGCAGCTAGAACAGGTAGAAACCCTCAAACAGGTGCAGAAATTAAAATCGCTGCAAAAACAGTTCCAGCTTTCGTTGCAGGTAAAAGATTTAAAGAATTAGTAAAGTAGTTTACTAATCACAAGTATTTCGGCAAGCACAAGGTGCTTGCCTTTTTTTTGCAAAATTAAAGGCGATTTTATTTTTAAAATCGCCTGAAAAATCGTCTGTTAATTTCCTATCCCTAAAGGTTATTCCTCATCTTCCTCGCCTTCAGAGCCTGTTTTTTGTACAGGGTCTGCAACTTGTATACCCATTGCACGAAGTGATGTTCTTGCTTTTGGTGCCAAAGCTGTATCTGCAAAATTTTCTAAAATTGTTTGATAACAGTCAACGGCTTCTTGCTTCATTTGTCTTTTTTGATATAAATCTCCTGCCTTAAAGTAAAGCGGAGCCAAACTTGCGTCAGGAGCAACAAGCATTTGATTATCAAGTTTTATTTTTACTTCAATCAAATTTTGGTTATCTTCAGGTGACAACAAAGCGTGTCCGTAAACTTTTTTTGTTAAAGTATCAATGGTTGTTGTCATTGCTTCAATATCTTCCGCACTTATCTTTTTTGATGATTTTTTAGCCGCTGAGGCATCCATTGTAAATGCAATAATTATAAATATAGCTGCTAAAGATAGTGTTAATAATTTTTTCATTACCCGTCCCCTTGTGTTTATATAATACAAAAAAACTTGCAATTTGACCTCAATTAAATGTATGATTATTTGTATGGAAATCGTACAAAAATTGTATCAGATGTTTATCCTCGGATGTAAAGGTAATAACCTTGAATACGCCTTAAATAAAGGATTAGGTGGCGTTATCTTTTTTAAAGATGATATACTTTCTAAGGATGATTTTAAAAATTTAATAAAGCGCTTGTCATGCCATGCCAAAATCATGCCTTTTTTTTCAATTGATCAGGAAGGTGGCAGAGTTGAGAGAACAGAAAATATTTGGGGCAAAAAAAAATATATAAGTGCAAAATTCGCTTATGAAAAAGGTATTGACTTTTTGGAAAGTCAAACTCAGCAAATATCGGAAGAATTGAGAGATTATGGTATAAATCTTAATTTTGCACCATGTTGTGATGTTAATACAAATCCTAAAAATCCGATTATTGGTGAACGAGCTTTTTCGGATAATCCTAATGATGTTATTTTAGGCGCAAAAACGGTAATCAGAAATTATAAAAAAAACGGAATAATTTCGTGTATAAAACATTTCCCAGGACATGGTGATGCTGATTGCGACAGCCATTTAACTTTACCGACAATAAATTTATCTTTGGATGATATGGAAAAATATCATATAAAACCTTTTAAATCTCTTATTGAATTAGGTATTGTTGATATGGTTATGGTTGCTCATTTGAATTGTAAATGCTTTGATGACGATGTTATTCCGTCAACATTAAGCAAAAACGTTATAAATTACCTGAGAAAATTTTATGATGGCGTTATTTGTTCGGATGATATGGTAATGGGGGCGCTTGATAATTATGAAAATGCTTGTGAAAGGTCTATAATTGCAGGTGTTGATATGTTTATATACAGAAATTCCGAAGATAAAACAATAGAAGTTATAGAAAATATTGCCGAAAAAGCTAAAAGTAGTAAGCTGCTTCAGGAACGTATAGAAGCAGCTTATGAAAGGATTATGAACTTAAAGAAAAACTATTCTCTAATAAACAGTTGACATATAAGTGTAGATTATTTTTGATGCTTGTTGTATGAAGGTTTTGCCAAGCGGAGAATTGTACGGTCTGTTTGCCATAATTACTACGATATATTTTTTACCGTTAGGCATAAATACAATACCTGCATCTCCAAGCATAGTCCCTATATCACCTGTTTTGTGCAGGAATGTTGCACCTTCGCCAAGTCCTTGCGGAATAAGTCTGTCATTTTTTACGTGGCTCATATAATCAACGATATACTCTCTTGAATTTATACTCAAGAATGTAGGATTATCAAGATTAAAAAGCATTGTTGCCATATCATTTGTTGTTGTGTAATTCGTTCCTTTTAAATCAGGAAGCCAAGTTTTTACGTAAGTACGTTTTATACCCCAGCTTCTCAAATCCGAATTAACAGAAGTCATAGAACCTAATTTTGACATTAGCATGTTTGTTGCGGAATTGTCAGAATCTTGTATCATAACTTTTGCTAATTGGTCGATTGTGTATTTTTGACCGTTAGAATGATATTGAAGATTACCTGAACCTGCTGCTTTGTAGTAATTTGTCAGGTACATTTCATCGTAAATAGACAGTTTGTTAGCTTCAATTGATTTGAATAAACTTATTAAAACAGGTACCTTGATTATACTTGCTGCAGGATAAATTTCCGAACCGTTTATATCTGCATATTTTCCTGTATTGAAATCCCAAACCGTTATAGCAGGTTTTATTGTCGGATATTTTGCCATCAATTCTCTTAAACTTTTTTCAAGAATTGTAAGTTCTTCCGTTCTGTATATAGGTGTCATTAAAGGCTTTTTTGTTCCTGCAGGAGCCAATGCACGTCTGTTTTGGAAAATAGTATTTGAAAGATAGTTTGTTGTCGGAAATAAAAGATTATAATAATCTGTTTTAATATGTGAATAATTTTGTTTTCCTGTCAAAAGAGGCAGTGAAATATCATGAAATACAGTTGGTATAATAAAATAACCTACACAAGCAAAGAATATCATTGAAACAAGCTGCGCAAGAGGGTTAAATCTTTTTCTCTTTTTAGGTTGAACAGCATTTTGAATTCTTTTTCTTGTTCTTGTTGTTTTAATAGGCACATTAACGTAAGAATATGCTTGAGGATTTGCATAATTTCTTATTGTATTTATCTGTTTTTGTGCCATTTTTGGCATTTAAAATATCCCCCCATATTTGCCACAAACTAATATACATATAAATATTACTATTATAATTTAATTTTGAAAATCATACATTTAATGTATTTTTTGCTTGCAATTAAAATTTTTCGTGCAATAATTTAATTACGGTCGTCTTAAGAGTAATAGTATTAGTTTATACTTGAACCGTTTGTTACACCCTTAAGTAAGAAAAAGAAAGTGAAACCTGTATTAGAAGATGGGTGCTCCTGAATTCAATTTTAAATATTTGAAAGAAAATGCAACCGCAGGAAGTTGGCGGCGCGGATATGAGTATTATACAAAGGATATGATACTTGAATCTTACCCTGAAAAAAATTTCTATATGGGTAAGGTAAAAGGAAGTTTCCAAGATTCTTACAATACGGATTTAATTTTTAAAAAGAATAAAGTTGAAGCAAGATGTAATTGTCCTTTAAAAGAAGAATGGTGTAAACATGCCGTTGCTATTGCGATAAAGGCAATTGATGAACATGCTTATGAAGATTGGCTTGAAACTAAATTCGGTATAGAAGCTGATTACAGCGACGAGAATACAACTCTTACAGAGCCGCCTAAGGGTAATTATATTTTCCACTTTAATCCGAAAAGAAAACCTAATTTCTTTTCTATTTTGGTTATGTCAAGAACAACAGGAAAGGTTGTAAGGGCAATTGAACCTATTTTGCTGGGCTTGATTGAAGCGCAAAAAAATGATTCAACTTTTGTATTAAATAATTCTCAAAAAGTTGAAGTTGCAATATTTCAGCAAATTTTAAAAACTGCACGTCAGGACAAAAAAGCAGGCTGGTATGATATTCCTATACCAAAGTTTGCGCCTATGTTTCCTCTATTGGCAGCTGCAGATGAAGTTTTAGATGAAAAAACAAAGAATGTAATTAAATTTACCGATAAAGAATGGCGTTTGGTTTTGGCTGTTAACAGCTCTCAGGCAGGTAACATCATGCTTGAATTATACTGGAAACGACCTGATAAAGATGATATTATTCCTTTTGAGGAAGTTAGATATTTCTCCAGACAAATAAAATGGGGCAGATATAAAAATGTAATTTTTCCTACAAATGTTTCAATGAATGTCGTTCCTCAAAATCTTATTAAATCTACATTTACTGATTTGAAAGATGCGGAAGGCGGTAAATTTATATATGAAGAATTGCCGAAATTACAGGAACTTATTGATGTGGAAGTTTCTGAGACAATCAGCAAATTATTCTTGGAACAACGACCACCAAAGAAAATAGTAACTCTTGGTATTGATTATGACCAATCTTTGAAAGCTTCTTTAGAATTTGAATATGACGGAGTAAGAGTTCCGTTTTCAAAAACCGCGGAAAAAACTCCTTATGTTACGGTAAAACGTAAAGAAGACGATATGATTTATTGGGTTAAACGTAACATTAAACACGAAATTGAAGCTTATCAAATGCTTTTGGCTTGCAGATTTGTTCCTATGCAAACAAATAACCTTGCGATGGACAAAGAAAATGCAATTGATTTTTATAATTATTACATGAGTAAAGCTGGTGAGGGCTGGGTTTTTGAAGAAAAAGATGATGTAAGTTTCTTCAAATTGGTTGAAGAACCGTTTAAAATGTGTGCAAAAATTGATTTTTCACAAGATTCAAAAGACAGTTTTGAAATTCAATTGTACGGTCAGGTTGGAGAAGATACAATCGGGTTTGATGAAATTTACGAAACTATTCAAAATAATGAAAAATACAGCCGCGTGAGAAGTTTGGGCTTTGTTGAATATCCTGCCGAAGATATTTATGCAATGATGAAATCTTTTAATTCATTTGATGCCTACCGAAATGACGAAAATAAATTTATAGTAAAAACATATCGTGCAGGTTTGGTGCAGGAATTGCAGACAAGAGGGTTTGAATTGGTTTTGAGCGAGGAATTCCAAAAATTCTGGTTGCAAATATCTTCCTTCTCTACTGAAGAAGACTTGCAACTGCCGAAGGGTGTTAATGCAGAACTTCGTGAATATCAGATGAAAGGTTTCAGCTGGTTATGGTTCATGTATAAATACGGCTTAAACGGTATTCTTGCAGACGACATGGGGCTTGGTAAAACGCTTCAGGCTTTGAGTTTAATTCAAAAGGCAAAAGAAACAGATGGTGATATGCCTGTTTTGGTAGTTTGTCCTACTTCTGTTGTTTTTAACTGGGAATCAGAAATTCAAAAATTTACTCCGGATTTAAAATGTTTAAAATTAGCGGGTGTGGACAGAAAAAATCTTTTTTCGGAAATCCCCAATTATGATGTTGTTATAACAAGTTACGCTCTTATAAGACGTGATATAGAGGAATTGAAAGAGTTAAAATTCAGATATGTAATTCTTGATGAATCTCAAAATATTAAAAATGCGATGAGTCAAACGGCGCAATCCGTGAAACAACTTAGTGCAGACCACAAACTCGCTCTTTCTGGTACTCCTATTGAGAACAGGCTTGAAGAATTATGGTCTGTATTTGATTTCTTGATGCCTGGATTCTTATTTAATGTTGCGGAATTTAATTTCAGATACGTTAATCCGATTATGGAACGCGGAGATAAGACCGTTGAAAAACGTTTGAAGATGCAAATTTATCCGTTCATCTTACGTCGTATGAAACGTGACGTTGCTAAAGACTTACCTGATAAAGTAGAAAATATTGCATACTGTGAAATGACTCCTGATCAAAAAGATTTCTATCTTGATGTACTTGACAGTACAAAAGAAGAATTGTTCAAGTCTATTGAACAAAATGGTCTTGAAAAGAGCAGAATGTCAATTTTCTCAGCATTGTTACGTTTACGTCAAATATGCTGTCACCCTCGCTTATATGATAAAGATATGGTTAAGGGTGATATTCAGTCAGGTAAATTTGAGCACTTGAAGGGAATGCTGGAACAAATTATTTCGGAAGGTCACAGAGTTCTGTTATTCAGCCAATTTGTGGATATGCTTGATATCATTAAAGGCTGGCTGGAAAGAACAGGTATTGCTTATGAATACTTAACAGGTAAAACAAAAGACCGTCAGGGTGCTGTTGAAAGATTTAATTCAACAACAAGTATTCCAATTTTCTTAATCAGTTTAAAAGCGGGCGGTACAGGTTTGAATCTGACGGGTGCAGATTATGTAATCCACTATGACCCTTGGTGGAATCCTGCGGTTGAAGATCAGGCAACAGACCGTGCGTACCGTATCGGACAAACGAAGAAAGTATTTGTTTACAGAATTATTACTAAGAATACGGTTGAAGAAAAAATTCAAAAACTTAAATCTATCAAACGAAATCTTGTTGACAGCGTAATTTCTGTCGACAGAAATATTACAAAATCGCTTACTATTGATGATATTAAGGAAATCTTCTCTGTTGATTGATAATACGTCAGTTGTTTCTGCATTAAATTACCAAATATTGGCACAAAAGCATGTCTTGTTTTGAAATTTTAATATAATATTATATAAAATTACCCTTTATTGCTGTATTTATTTAAAAATGTACACTTTAGTTTTTCTTGTTATAAGTGAGATTTAGAATTTTGTTAAGTTTTGTATACACTAAATAGATGATATCATGTTGATTTTTCTAAATTCATCATTAAACATGCCGACATAGACGAATGACATAGCATAGGAGAAAAAATTATGGGCATGGCAGCATCACAGGCAAGATTTTTAAACCTTACCGCAAGAAAAACAAATATAGAATATCAAGGTCAGCAAATTAACCAACAAAGAACTGAACTATCAAATGAATCTGCTAATTTGTATAACCAAATGCTGACGCTGCAAGTTCCTGTGCCACCTAATACACAGGATTACACAAGGGTTGAATACTCGTTTATAATCCCAGGCAGCTATGATACTCAAGCAACTGTTACCCAATTTGCGAAAGGTAATGACGGTACATATACTGTTCTGTTTACTTATTCCGAAAAAGAATTAGGTTTCCCTGCTTGTACAACTAAACAAAGAACAGATTTGACAAACACTTCTGTTACTTCTGATACATACGCGATTTACACTTATCCTGATTTAACAACTCAATTAAGAAGAAAAGATGCTACAAATTTCCAATACTTGAATGCTTCAAATGAATGGAAAGATGCAACAGTAACTCCGTATAATACAAAACCTGGTGCTGAACCTGAACTATCAGCTTGGAATCAAATGGGTTGTGATGCATCAGATACAAGTAAACGTTTGTATAAAGTTGTGATGAATGGTACAACACAATTCTTTACTTCAGAACAAATAAACAGTTTGGGTACAGGTACTCCTGGTCCGGCACAAACCCTACAAGCTTATGAAGGTAAGAATCTTACAGCTGATAACTATTCAGGTGGCTCAATAACCACATACAATGGAAAAACCGCTAAATTATCTTACGTAGATTCAAAAGATAGTTTGCATAAAGATGCGTACGATAGATTGTCAAACAATGGTGCCGATAATATTTGGGTAGCAAATGTTGGAACAGATGAAAAACCTGTTTACCAATACTACAAAACCTCTGATATCAAAGCTGCGAAAGCTTCTACAGGTGATGATCATGTAGTTTACTACTCTGCAAGTGAGGTAACCAATTTCGTAGAAGATTCATACAAAGGTGTAACTATCAGTCGTGACGGCAACAACAGAGTTCAAAGTTTCAACTATGGAGGTGAAGATTATCCGATATCCGCAAATACAATTACGGATGACGAAGCATATAACCAAGCTATGAATGAGTACACTTATCAGTCTTATTTATATGAACAGGAAATGAACAATATCAACGCAAAAACATCCATTGTTCACGCTCAGGACAGAGAGCTTGAATTGAAACTGAAACAGCTTGATACTGAACACAATGCCGTTCAAACAGAAATTGACACAGTAAAACAAATATCTAAAAAGAACGTTGAAGATTCCTTCAAAACATTCGCATAGTACTAATTGAATATATAAAAAAAATAAAAGATGATATTTTTCATCTTTTATTTTTTTTGTTCTCAAAAATAATATATTTAAAGCAAGAATAAATTTTTGATAAATATTATAATACGAATATGGATACGCAAATTTTGTCAGAATATTTAGATTATCTTGAACTTGAAAGAGGTCTGTCTAAAAATACAATTGACGCATACAGGCGTGATATTCTTATGTTTTTGGACTATTCAAATCATCCTGATTTTGATAATGTTACAAGAATGGGAATAAATTCTTATATCAGGTTTTTAAGAGAAAATAACTATTCTCCGACAAGTGTAATCCGAAAAATTGCTTCACTCAGAGGTTTTTTTAAGTGGCTTTGTGCGAATGAATTATGTAAGTTTGACCCCACTTTGACAGTGGAACGACCAAAAGTACCTCAAAGATTACCAAAAGTTATGACAGTTGCGGAAATAGAAGAAATGTTACGCGAAAATTTAACCGTAACTCAAAAAGTTATTATTGAATTGTTGTACGGTTGCGGACTTCGGGTTTCAGAGCTGACAAATTTGAAAATCAATAATTTTGATTTGAGTGCAAAATATTTAACTGCTTTTGGTAAAGGCTCAAAGGAAAGAATTGTTCCGCTCGGCAAAAAAGCGATTTCTGCAATAAAACTATATATTCCTCACAGAGATTTCTTGATTAAAAAGTTCAGGCTTGATACAAAAACTTTATTGATTTCCGATAAAGGAAGATGTTTTTCAAGGCAGGATATATATGTTTTTATTCATGAACAAGGGAAAAAAATACACAAAAATATTTCACCGCACACACTGAGACATTCATACGCAACACATTTGCTTGAAAACGGCGCTGATTTACGTGTTGTACAAGAACTTTTGGGACATAGTGATGTCGCAACAACTCAATTATATACTCACATAAGCAAAAAACGTCTTAAAGATGTTTATTTTGCAATTAACGGAAAGTAACATGAATATTACGGCAGGCAAATATAAAGGACAAAAAATTTATGCACCTGATGAAAGCATAACACGCCCAACGCTTTCAAAAATCAGAATGGCTGTTTTTAACACGCTTCAGGCAATAATAGACTTTGAGGATGCAAATTTTCTTGATATGTTTGCAGGTTCGGGAATTATGGGACTCGAAGCTTTATCAAGAGGTTTTAAGCATGTTACTGCAATTGAAAAAAATAATAAAATTTTTAAAATTTTAGAAGATAATTATAGAAAAATCGGTGAAAATCAAAATCTTATAAAAAGTGATTGTTTAAAACATTTACCACAGCAATATTTTGACGTTGTATATATTGATCCGCCATATTATGCTGGCGTTTATGAACAGGCTCTCTCTGTTTTGCCCGAATGTAAAATAGTTATACTTGAACATACAGAAGATGTTGATTTTTTAAATTATGAAATAATTAAACAAAAAAAATACGGCGATAAATTCCTAACATTTTTAAAAAGAGCGTAACTCCCGATTTTGGAAATTACGCTCTTTTTATTTTCTTAATTATATTAAGCAACTTCTTCTTGAATTTCTTCAGCTTGAGTCATTTGAGAAGGGAATTGAACGATATGATGTCTTTTACCGCCTTTGTGTCCTTTATGACTTTTTCCTGATTTAGTTGTATTGTTAGTTGTTGTTTGTTGAGGTTTTTCTGTAGAATTAGTCGTTGTACCTGTTGAAGAAGTCTTTTTAGAACTGCCTTCTAATGCAGGGTTTCCATGGTAAGAGCCTTGGTAAGCACCTGAAGCGTTAGCTTTTTCTTTTGCATCAGCTTCGGGTTTTGTCAAACCTCTTTCTTCTCTTGCCTTTTCAATTTCTTCAGGATTTTTAACAGTTAAAACAACTTTTCCTTCGGTTTCTGATTCAACTGCAGCTTTTAAATCCACAGGATAATCGTCGTAGTTACCGCCAATTTTACCTTTTATAATTTCTTCAGTTACTGCATCAGCGTGTACTTGAATATTATCAGGCATGTTAGGGTAACGTTTCATCCATTCTTCATAAGACATGTTTCCGCGAGAACCATTACATTCTTGGCATTCACCCATGTAATTGTTTGTTGCGTTAGGACCGCCTTTTGATTTTGGATGAATATGTTCTGCTGTTACTACGGCTTTTTGGATTAGTCTGTGAGCAAATCTTTCATTACTGTTTCCTTTGCCGTATTGTGTAAGCATTTTATCAATGATTTTTTCAGATTCAGGTAATTGGACAGCTACGTCTAAGATGTGGTGCATTTTTTCGTGTTCAATGCCTTTGTTATGTTCTAATTTAACCAAAGTTGTTAAGAAATTAGTTCTGTCAAAATTAGCTCCTGCTCCAGAACCTGCTTTATTTTTTTGTCTGTTTTTTGCTTTATCAGTAGCAAAAGTAGTGTTTAATTCTCTTTCGCAAGCGTTTTGTACAGGATTGTTTTCACCTAAAAGTTCTTTTGAAATTTCGCTTGTTCTTCTTAAAACATCTGCTTGCTCATCTCTTAATATTTGTCTTGCAGACGGATTTGTTCTTGAAATAGCTGATGTTAAGTCAGCATCCGGATAATCACCTTTTAATTGTTTTTGTATATAATGCACAATAGCTTTTTCTTCAGCTCTGAAATATTTCATGTGGTCTTCTAAAATTTGGTTCAATCCTTCTCCCGATGCTTTAGATGCTTTTAATGTAAAGTCATCAATCTGTTTATTTGTCATCATTGGACGACCACAGCAAGTACAAGGCATATCTTCAAGTTCTTTTACTCTGAAATTAGAAGTTGAACAAGGAAAACCTGTGAATGCAGGATTTACCATTTGAGATGCCATGAAGTAGTTTCTTGCAATTTGTGATGCTTTTGAAGAATTTGCTTCAAAAGGTGCTGTTACATTTTGTGCTTCCGGTTTTTGAGTTTGAGTTTTGTTTGATACTGTCGAAATTGGCGCAGCTGCCATAATTCTTTGAACGTGCATTTTTAAATATTACCTATTTCCTAAATTGTTTTTTGAGACCTATATAAATATATAATTATTATCTGTTATTGATTTAGTGATGAGAACTCGATTCTTCAGGTTGCGCAAGTCCTCTTTCTTCTCTTGCTTTTTGAATTTCTTCAGGATTTTTTACCTTAAGTCTGATTATTCCGCCTGTTTCTCGGTTCATTGTTGCTTGTATATCCATCGGATAATCGTCATATCTGCTTCCAAGGTTGCCTTTAATAATTCTTTCAGTTACCTCGTCAATATTTCTTTGAACGCTTCTTGGCATGTTTGGAAAGTTTTCCATCCATTCTTCCAATGGCATGTGACCTCTTTTGCTGTTGCAATCACCACATTCTGCAACATAGTTAGCTGTATGGTCAGGACCGCCTAATGTATCAGGATGAATGTGCTCAGCTGTTGAAACTGCTGTTTGAGCAAGTCTGTGAGCTATGTCTCTATCTTCTTTATTGCCATGAGCATATTTTACTATAAATGCTTCTATTGAATTTTTTGACATTGGTAATTTTACTGCACTATCAAGTATTTGACCAGCAAGCTCTTTGTCTTCCATGTCTTTTGTTGCATCAACCAATTTTTTTAAGAAAGGTTTTCTTTCAAAGTGTTTCTCATCAGTGCTTTTTTCAATATCTTTTAATGCTTTTTGCACACATTTTTCTACAGGATTGTCTTTTCCTAATACGGATGCTTTATTTGATACTTCTGCCAAAACATTTCTTTGTTCTTCTTCCAATAGAGATTTTGCGTTTGGTGAATATTGAGTTAATAAACCCTTCATTGTTAAGTTAGGATTTATTTTAGATGTTTTTACCAAGAAATTCACTACAGCTTTTTCAGTTCCTCTGAAATAATCCATGTTAACAGTCAAAAGATTTTGTAAATCCTCACCTTTTGCTCCGATTGCTTTACGTTCAAAATTTTGAACGCCGTTGTTTGTCATCATTAAACGACCGCAACATGCGCATGGAATACCTTCTTCTTTTTTTACTTTAAAATCTGATTTTGAACAGTGATGACCTTCAAAATGAACCATTTGACCGCCTCTAAAGTAGCTTGACAGTGCTTTAGATTCAATTTTGTTATCTGTACCTTTTTCCTCTGTTTTTGCCTGTACTGTTGGAACTTCTTTTACAACATTCTTTAATACCGGTGTTTGAGTTAATGTTTGAGCTTCAAGATGTCTTAAAATCATGTTTGTTGTGCATTAGTTAGTAAATCGTACTTATAATAATACTCCTAAAAAAAAAATTTGTTACTTAAAAACAAAAATTTTACAATAGTTTATAATGTAATATATACACTAATTTGAACCGTAATCTAATTGTATGAATTTTTGTTTACATTGTTGCAAAAAAAAATGTTTATGTGAGAATATTTCTTGGATATTAATATTTAACTTTTTTTTTAGTGAAGGAGAAAACATGAAAAAAAGAAACGGAATGACTTTGTCGGCAATGTTGCTTTCATTGTTGATGATTTCTGCTCCTGCATTTGCAAGTGAAGCAGATTTGGTAGTTCCGGAAATCGCAAAACATTATCCTTTAGGTCACACATTGTTATTGTGGGGACTTGGAGTTTCTGTTTTAGGTTTGATTTTCGGACTTATCGCATTTTTACAAGTTAAGAAAAACGAAGTTCATGATTGCATGGCTGCAGTTGGAAACACAATTTTTGAAACTTGTAAAACTTATTTGGTTCAACAAGGTAAATTCTTAATCGCATTAGAAATTCTAATCGGTTTATGTATTGCATTTTACTTTGGTGGATTAGCTAAAATGGGTTGGACAGGTGTTCTTATCATTTTAGCTTTTTCAGTTATCGGTATTTTAGGTTCTTATGCCGTAGCTTGGTTCGGTATCAGAATGAACACTTTAGCTAACTCAAGAACTGCATTTACCGCATTAAAAGGTAATCCTTTGAACATTTTAAACTTACCGTTGAAAGCAGGTATGTCAATTGGTGTTGTACTTGTTTCAATTGAGTTAATTTTGATGTTGGTAATTTTATTATT
>CAJOPF010000010.1 GCA_905236205.1 Candidatus Gastranaerophilales bacterium | reverse complement strand
TCATTAAACCAGTCCCTTCTCTTTTAATATCTCTTCTATGGCGTCGGAAAGTATTATACCTGAAGTTTTCGGCGCAGTCTTGCTCGGTGGAATTGTTATGAGTTGGTAAATAATAATACCTTTTTTGTGTAGGGTAATATTAAAAAAACAGTTGCTTCTGACCTATAAGAAACAACTGTTTAATAAAAAATAATTTCGGCTTTTTTGCCTTCAAGTACAATTTTATCAATAACCTGTTTTGCTATCTGCTTTTTGGTTTCTAAATCATAGCTGTACCAATCATTTAAAATGTCGCTAACATCTATACTAAGATGATTTGCTCTGTTAATTTTTAGTTCAAGCTTTGCAATCTCTTCTAAAATGCTCTTTTTCTCAGCATCTAAGGCTTCAATTTTTTTATTCAGATATTCTACTGTAACATCTGAACATCTCACTATTTTTTCAATGATATTTTCTATTTGCTCATCAATTTTGACAACCTGAATTTTTAGTGAATTTATTTCGGGTGTGTCTTTAATAACATTTTCACCACTTTCACCCTTTAAATTATGTAGCTCTTTTAACAAGGCTCTTTCTACAATAGCTTCCAGTTTTTGCGCAGGAATCATAGTATGAGGGTAAGGGCAGGAGTTATTTCTTCTTCCTCTGCAATATAAATACCTGTGTTCATTGACCTTTGTTTTATATTTCTTTACATAATAGGTATATCCGCATTTGCATTTTACCAAGCCTTGAAGCCATGTCAGACTGCCTGTACCAAGGTTTGAATGATTTTTCTTTTTATTAAATATGTTTTGTGCTTCAAGCCATAAAGACGGCTCTATAATGCCTTTATGCAGTCCTAATGTAACATAGTCTGATTTGAGACTTACAAATTTTGAACCTTTTCGCTGGGTGTCATTGCCATATACATAACAGCCGTTTTCGCCAATGTAATCATCAACAGGATTGTTCATAGTTGCACCAAGACTTAAAAGGTAATTATATACTTCGGCATTTGCTTTCACGTATACAGGATTTTTCAGTATTCTTGAAACACTGTTCGGTAGCCATGCTTTGTTTCTCCGTGAAGGTATTTTACAGTCATTGAGCCACCTTGCAATAGCAGATAGGCTCTGTCCGTTAATATATCTTTCATACATTTGTCGGACAATAGGGCTTTCGTCTGTGTTTTCTTCAAAGGTATACGTTTTTTTGCCATGTAACTGTGTTTCAATTTTATTATATCCAAAAGGAGCGGCACCACCCAAATAAAAGCCCTTTTCACCTCTCGCATAATAGTTGTCGGTTATACGCTTTTGTATTGTTTCTCTTTCCATTTCGGCGAATACCATTAGTATATTTACAATGGTTTTTCCCATAATGCCCGATGTATCAAATTTTTCATTACAGGACTTTAACTCAACATTGTATTTTTGAAATATAGTTTGCATATTTAAGAAATCTATCAATGAGCGGCTTATTCTGTCCAGTTTGTAAATAATAATCCGTGATACGATACCGCTTTTAATTTCATTCATCATAGACTGAAAGGCAGGTCTGTCTGTTGATTTTCCCGAATATCCTTTATCTTGGTAAACAGTATATTCTTCATTCTGTTTCAGCTCTTTTTTGCATTCTTCTATCTGTGTTTCAATACTAATGCTGTCTTTTCGGTCAACAGACTGCCTTGCATATATAATCTGCATAGTTCCTCCTTTCCTCATAAGTAAACCTTACGGCAGTCAGACACGCTGACTACCGTACTCCTGCGCCGATTTACTTACAATGTCTACAATGCTTTTTCTGATTTCTATATCCTTTTTTGTGCGTTGTTCTTCTGTCATTTTGGGCTTGTATATAGAAATTTCAAGTCCTTCCTCAAAATATTCGTAAATAACCATTTCGCTTTTCTGCTGTAAATTTATCAGAGAAGCTTCATTTGTTACAGATAAAGCGTTTTGCAGCATACGTTCTCCTTTCCTGCATTACCGTTAAAACTGTTCGATTATATAACATTTCCCATTAAATGTAAACGGTTTTTTCCCTTTTTATCTCTATGCTAAAAAAGGCTTGACCTATTACAGATAGTGAGAATAAAACGCGCCGCTAAATCTGTATGATTATTTGATTGTTGATTGATTTAGGGGTAAGGGAGCTGTAGCAAAACGATTCCAAAAAACGAATTGCCTACAGCTCCCATTTATCAAATTATTCAAAATCTTCATCAGGAGTTGAAAGCCATTTTGAAGCAGAAAATTGTTTTTTTAATACTTTAACATTTATTAAACAACATTTTATGCCGACTCTTCCATTATAAATATATGGTTCAAAGTACATGCTTACTCTTCCATATGAGTTTTCAGGTATCTGTTCATCACGGCTTAACGGGAGTTTCTGTTCATTAATAACTCCCGGTTTATAATCCGAGCTTGCAGTCATATAATAGTTATTTCTATATACAAGTTCCGTTTTGTCAGCATTGTCTCCGTCATGTAATGGAAGCTGAATTAACGACATGTCAGAAATTTTATTTCCGTATTTTTCTTTGGCATATGTCTTAGCAATTTCTATTGCATTGTAAATTTTGTTTAAAGTTTCAGTATCCTCTTTTGGTATTAAAGTCATAACGCTAAATCTTTTATACGTATTATTATTGCTACTCCATGCCTCAAAAAGATGTGCATATTTTAAAATCACATCATTGGTTACAACTTTTGTTAATTGTATAATATCAGTTTCTTCGTATTTCATAATAAAACTCCTTAATTTAATTTTTTTTATTTCGTTAAAACTTACGCTTTTACCATTTGCAAGATTTTTCAATATAGCAAAGGCTGTTTTATCGTATATTTTGTAATTTTTTTCTTTCATAAAATCCATAGCTTGATCAAACGGCACTTTTTTATGGATTTCATAATTAATAATACCTTTCGATTTACGGTAAATTTTAATATTTTTCTGATAGAATCCAATACGTTCATACTTTTTTTCGTTTTGAAATGGATTAAGATATTTTATTAACCTATCAACATCAAAAATAGTATGAATTCTTTGAAGATAAACATCTTTATGCCCCCAAAGCTTCTTTATTAGTTCTCTATCAAAGTATAATTTATTCCCGTCTGTACCTTTAATAAAAATGTGTAAATGAAGGCTTTTGTTCTCTTTGAACTCTAATACTGCAATGTATTCACATTCTGGGAATCTTCGTTTTAAGGATTTCCAAAAATTGTGGAAGTCTTTATTTAATTGAGTTACATCGCTCATAATTTGTTCATAGCCCAAAGTCATAAATATTTCCGATTTTCCACCATGAAAATTGGCTTTAATCACATCTTGCAATCTTTTATAAGTGTCCTTTACACTTTCAACTGATAATTTTCTGTCCGCATTGCGGTTATAATAACGTACTTCTCCTGTTGATGTATTTAAATATTTACCACCTGAAATGTGTTTAGTATTAAAAGGAACAGGTTCTCTTTTCATAGATGTGATTTCAGCAAAACCTTCTGATAGTTTTAACGTGCAATTTTTATCGTTGGGAATATCTCCAAAAGGTATGTTTAAATAACTAATTCCGTTCAATAAAAAATTCCTCCTTGGAGTGCTGTTATAAATCGTAGCATGCATATATTTATAACAGCACAAATATTTTTTCGTTGCTTAAGGGTGGTATAATTGTAGCATATTTTAAGTTAAAAATCTATTGACAAAAAATATGAACTTTAAACCCTTAAAAACCGCATGGTTGTGCCATTCAGAGAACTTTTCAAAATTCAAATAACACTTTGATTTGCAAACTATTATAATATAGTTTAGGCTTCTTTTTTTGACTCTTTTTTGCTCAATTTCCACATTTCTCAAATCCCTATTTATTTATTTTTATATGGAAACAAGTTGTACATTTTTTTAACTACTATCAAAATAAATAATCTCATAATTACTATACCAATAAAGACAAATAAAATGGTTTAATAATTCTGTAGTTCTACTAAATATAGTTTTCATAGCTGATATTCCTCTCTTTAAATCTTTTTTGTATTCTTCCTTATAATAGTTATAAGAGTCTAACTCTTAAAAGATTATCTGCTATTTCATAAAAATCTTAAATTTTTTTATCTAAAATACAAAATCACTATAATTACTTGTTTTCTGCTCATATTCATTTATAAAAAACAAGAAAGCCATAATAAACTTTCTTGCTAATATTACAAAACATTTTTATTTGCTTCTAATATGCTTTTAAAGACACTTTCTTTATATAAATATAATATCCTATTACTGTTTTAAAAATATCATCTACATCACTTTTAACACATTTAACTATCACAATAACCGCAAAAAAATAAGAAAGCAATATTTTTTACTTTCTTACTCTGAACTATCAGAAAAATTTACTTTAAAAGCCTTATACAACAACTAATATAAATTAACATCTTTTAATCTGCAACACCTCTCAAAAGCATTTTATAACACAAAAACAACATAATTTATCTTATTAAAATACAAATATAAATTGTTTTTTGGAGAGTGATTTTTATGGAATTATTAATTGAGCTTACCTCTGCTGACAAAATACAAAACATTACAACTGCTATCAACGAGATTTACAGCCGACTAAGTTTTTTAAAAGAAGATATTCATATTCATCCTGAAAAGTACAATGTGGATTCACTAATTGACATTCTTTGTATGATTTATGATGATATTGGCTTTGAATTTGATTTTTATTCATAGCAGCTATTACTCCTATCTTCAAAGCATTGTAAATAGCTTCAATATTCATTCTATCACACTTTTGAAATCTAATAATATAAACTAATAGCTCAAAAACAAAATCACAGGAGGACACCCCTATGAAGCCTATAATGAATAACACAGATAATCAAACATTTATACAAGATGTTATGTTTGTCAAGGAAACTATTAAAAATTTAGAAGATTCCGTTTACAGATACTATCCCAAACAATATTCTGCCATACTGCCTATGCTTCACAGGGCATATGATAATATGGCTCTTATAATGTATAGGATAAG
>CAJOPF010000009.1 GCA_905236205.1 Candidatus Gastranaerophilales bacterium | reverse complement strand
GTTTTTTTTTTTTTTATTAAATAATCAATTTCGCAAAATATGTTTAAACAGAAGCTCCGCCGTCGGTTAGTTTTTTCAAGGCTTTTTTACTGCCTTCGTTTTGTTTTGCTATATCCGTAACAAAGTTGATAGCGTCAACATCTCTTGCAATAGCTTCTTTTAGTGCAAGAATATCATCCACTTCAAGATTTTTTAAATTCAGGTAACAGTTTTCATCTATGTATTTGTTAAAATTTTCTTGAGTTGATTCATCAAATCCAGGCATACCGAATTTCATTGCATACCATTTGTAAAATTGATGTATCATTGCATATTTGTCAACTTCGCCTTCATCAAGCAAAAACATTGGTGAAGTATTAAAACTGAATTTTTTATAAAGCATGAGATTTAGAATTAAAGCTTTTAAACCTTTTAATTCTCTGATATATCCTTGTTCTTCTCTTATTATGTCAAGGATTTCGCCTGCTCTGGAATCTCTGATAACGGGAGTTCCGTTTCTTTCTATATAAAGCATCATCTTTTCAGGCATATTTTCAAAACTTTTTAATATAACCTTCAAATTGCTTTCGATTTGAGCTTTGTTTTCCTGTGTTTTAGCTGTGAAATTAACTGAGCAACCGCTGCTTATTGCAGCCTTTGCCGAAGAATTACCTTTCATGGTCTTCTTCTTTTTTGCAAATTTTTCCTGCAAAGCTAAAATAATGTATACGGTTTGCTTTAAAAAGTTGTTCATTTCACTTCCATTATTTTACAACATGAAACTTTCTGTTTACAAGTTCATTTTTATCCTGAATAAAATCAAGGTTGTTATTGAACATTTTAACATTTTTATCATATCTTCTCAAGTTTAATATTGCAAATAATTCTGAAGGAATGTTTAAAAGAGTTAATTTTGTTGCTTCAGAGAAATTTTTAATAAATGTAAAAAAGTCTTCGGTTACACTTTCAACTTCTTTTAAATCAAGTGCGAAAGGTTTTTCGTCAAGTCCGCTTTTGTTCAATAAAATCGCTAAATCCGCCAAGGATTTAAAATTTAATTCTTTTGATTTTACATTGATAACATACTTTTTTTCTTCATTATTTGTCATATTTTCACCTCTTTCACAATTATTTTATAATATTTAATAAAGATTTGAATTATAAAAAAAGGTGAAATATCTAAAACTAAAGTTTGATTTATTCTGGAATGTTGAATGAAATTTTTGTTCCTTTTTTCGGTTTACTTTTTATGCTTATATTTCCGTTGTGAGCATCAATTATCAATTTTGTAATATACAAGCCTAAACCCGTACCTGCGGATTTTTGACTATTTGCAAGCCTAACATATTTTTCAAAGGCTTTATCCAAATCTTTTAAATTTATTCCGCATCCATGGTCTTGAATTTCAAAATAAATTTTATGATTTATTTTTTGCAGAGTTATTTCTATATCCGAATTTTTTTGCGAATACTTGCACGCATTTGATATTAAATTGTTTATAACTCTTGTTAATTCCACTATATCAACATTTGCGGTAATATCTTTTTGAGTACAAGTGAATTTTAAATGCTGATTTTTTTCGTTTAAAAGATACTTTGTTTCTTCAATACAATCTTTAACAAGTTTTTTGACGGAATATTTTTCTTTATTCAATACTAATTTGCCGCTGTCTGCCCTGAATTTGCACAGAGCGTTTTCAGTTAAGCGTTTCATATATTTTGAAGAATTTAGCAAATCATTCAAAAGTTCCTTTTGATAATCGTTAAGATTATCGGAGCTGTTTTTTAATAACATTTCAAGCGCAAAAATACCCGAATTGATTGGAGTTTTCAAATCGTGTGTGAACATAGCAATAAATGTATCGTTTGCAATCGGGGCTATTGTATTTTGCATAATTGAATATTACAATTTTTTGTTAGCAACTTTAACTACCCGACTGTATATAAACAAGGCTATTCTTTTACCGCTCCCGATAGTGAGTCGGATAAGATATATTTTTTGCCTAAGAAAAATATTATTATGACGGGTACACTGCAAACCACAGAGCAGGCAAGTAAATCACCCCATAATGTTATTTCTCTGAAACTTCCTTTGAATATAGCAAGTCCGACAGGTAAAGTTCTCATTGTTTCGGAATTGGTTATAATTAGCGGCCACATAAAGCTGTTCCAAGTAATTACAAAGGTGAAAATCGTTAATGTTACGACAGCGGGCAGCGCAAGCGGGAATGCAATTTTAAAGAAAGTCTGAAATAAATTACATCCGTCAATTCTTGCCGATTCTTCCAAGTCTTTTGGCAAAGATAAAAAGTATTGACGCATTAAAAATACTCCAAACCCTCCAAATAGCCCCGGAAGAATTAGTGCCGAATATGTATCAACAAGATGCAATTCTCTCATAAGGAAAAATAGCGGAATGATATTAACTTGAGGCGGAACCATCATTGTTATTAAAATAACCAAAAACCAAAATTCTTTATATCTGAAATTTAATCTTGCAAAAGAATACCCTGCAAGTGACGATATAAAGACTTGTCCAACAGTTGTAACAACTGCAACAAACATACTGTTTATAAAATAGCGTGTAATAGGTATTTCGCTAAAAACGTGTCTGAAATTTTCAAAAGTCAGATTCGTGTGGAAAAGAACTCCAATGTTTTTGAATATATCCTCCTCACTTGTAAATGCCAAATTAAGCATTGCAAAAAATGGAAATAACATGCTCAATGCTATAACTATCAAAATCAAGTATCCGAATATTAAAAAACTTTTTTTCACATCTTTAATTTTACAAAATTTTTAGTCAAAAATCACATTGTAAAGCAACTGAAATTTTTTTGTAACAATAGTGTAAACATGCAATATTACATGGTTTTAATATCATGTTTGATGTATAATATTGGCAAATAGGGTAGTATCACAAATCTTATCTGAGATTACCGAATAAATAGCTAGAACAAATTATAAATAAAAGATTAGGGTTTAATTTTGAACTCTCATAGTTTCATATACAGATTCATAATAGTACTGTTTTTGCTTGCTGTAAGTACGACAAGCACTTTTGCAGTTGAAGATTTATCCGAAAATTCTCAAAAAACTTCAAAAATCCCATTATTTTCTGTAGATGATGATGCAAAAATGTATATTAAAGATATTGAAATAACAGGCGCAAATGTTGTTAAACCTCAGTATATACTGGAAAAAATGCAGCTTCACTCAGGTGATATGTACAGCAGAGATTTACTCCAAACCGATTTGAAAAGAATTTACCAAATGGGCTATTTTTCAGACAGATTAAAGGCTATACCCGTAAAAAACTCTGATGATACAATTACGCTAAAAATTGTGGTTGAAGAAAATATTCCTATGACGGATTTCACTATTGAAGGCAATTCTGTCGTTTCTACGGAAGAAATACTATCCTATTTATTACCCCTGAGAGGAAAACCTCAAAACGTATTTCAGATAAACGAAGCGATAGAAGGTATTCAAAATTGTTATGCCGAAAAAGGGTATATTCTTGCAAGAGTCAGCGAATTTTACGATGATCCTGACGGTGTCGTAAACCTTAAAATGTCGGAAGGTATCATCAACAAAATTGAGATTACAGGAAACCAAAAAACAAAAGATTATGTTATTGAACGTAACATCTTGACAACTCCGGGAATGGTTTATAACGAAAATCTTTTAAAAGCGGATTTGGTAAGACTGTATGCCACTCAGGCATTTAAAGATGTTAATCGCGACATTGAACCTTCTTTGGAAAATCCTGATACTTATGATGTTACCATTGAAGTTCAGGAACAGCGCTCTGCCACTATTTCTCTCGGTGCGGGTCTTGATTCCGCAACAGGTTTTTTTGGTTCTGCAGGTATTTCGGATAACAATTTCTTAGGAAGAGGGCAACGTTTGGGTATCAATTTCCTTGCAGGTACCGGTGTTGTTATGAGCGATTCTTCTGTTTTAGACCATGCCAATTTGCAGGCCGAAATAAATTTCTTTGAACCTTATTTCTTAAATGCGGACAATTCTTTATCTGCAAAAATATTCTTTAGAGATATGGGTTCTTACCAAGTTCCATTAGCGATTGAACAAAGAATTGGTGGCGAAATAGGTGTTTCTCACAGAGTTAAGTCCAATCCTAATCTTTCAACAACTTTTTCTATAGGCGTTGAAAATGTAAAAGTTAAAGAAGGTAATTACAATGCAATAAGGAATTTGGGTATCGCAACAAACATTACAGGTAGAGTTTTTAACGAAGAACAATTTGAAAGGATGCGTAAAAAACAGCTTGAAGGCGGTTTCTTTGTTGAACTTGCTCAAGGTATGGTTTTCGACACAAGAGATTCTGTTGTTAATACCCGAAACGGTGTGTTAGCGAATGTTAAATTGATGGAAAATATTTCCATGTCGTCAGGTAACAAAACTCACGCAAAATTACAGGGAGCTATCAAAAAATATATTCCTATAATGAGCAAATCATCTTTGAGTTTGACAGCTAAAGCAGGCGGTATTATCTACAATGCGAGAAATACTCCTGAGGTAATGCAATATACTTTGGGCGGACCATATACTATCAGAGGTTTCAAAGTTGGTACGGTAGGTACAGGTTACGGTTTTGCAATGGGTTCTGCAGAATTGAACACTCCTGTATTGTTCTTGGACAGAATAAAGAAAGTACCGTTCTTTGATAATTTGAAACTGTCATTCTTTGTTGATGCAGGTAAGTTATTCAACACAGACAGTATGACAAACAGATTATACGGCAGACCCGGACAAGCAATATCGGCAGGTGTAGGACTTAAGGTTTATATTCCTGGACTTGGTCCGTTGTCTGTTGATTATGGTGTTCCTCTTACAACGCCAGCGGGCGGTGGCAGCAGAAGCGGATATTTCACTTTTGGTGTCGGAGATATGTTGATGTATTAACAGGTATGATTATATAAGGAGAAATGATATGAAAAATTTTAGAATGATGTTAGTTATTTTGGCGTTAACTGTGTTAATGTCCTCAACTGCGAAGGTATTTGCAGAAGGTGTCGGTTTTATTGACTATAAAAAAGTTCAGGATAATTTTGCTTTCGCAAAGGCTGCTGCAAAAGAAGTTGATAACAAAGCTCTTGAATTGCAACAATTTTTGGTTGACAAAGAAAAACAATTCAAATCTTTAGAAACACCGTTAAAAAAACAAAATTTTGAAGAAAAAACAAAAAAAGAATTTGAAGCTAAGCAATCAGCTTACATTACTTTCAAACTAAAGAAAGAAGAAGAAGTGTATAACAAAATTCAAGCTGCTGCAAAGCAAGTTTTGATAGAACAAAAACTGGATGCTATTTTTGATTACAGAGTAATCTTTGTTGGCGGTCTTGATGTAACGGATTTAGTTATTACAAAATTAAAAACAGGAAAATAGTTGTATAAAATTTATAGGTTAAGGTGAAATTATGGCAAATAAAAATTCAAAATTACAATACGTTATTAAAACTGTTCCAAGCGAGAGCACTCTGCCATTGCAAAATCTTTTGAACGAAATGGCGGAAGACGGCTGGGATTTATATAGTATGAGCGAAATTGAAACCGATGACGGATTTCAATATAATTGTATATTCGTAAAAGAAGCGGATAAAGAAAGTGTTTTTGATGATGTTGTAAATATTACGGCATTCAAGAGCCAAATGGAAAAAATGTTATCGGCTAAACTTTCACCTTATGAAACTTGTCGTGATATTCAGGCAAAAATCAGAGAACAAAAAAGAAAAATTGCAAAAATTAAAGGACAACTGGAAAAAGAAGAAGCAGGTACTCAACAAAGAAAAAATCTTAATGACAAAATGTCTGCAGGTATTAAAGAGTTGGAAAATTTACAACAAAATCTTATAAAAGCCATTTCACCTGATGCAATGTTTTCAACTTTGCAGCTTGAAAAATTTTCTATTCATTTGAGCGAACAAATTTTAGAATTTGTTTCTCCTGACAATGAAGCCGATTTGTTAAGTGAAACTGTTAAAACAAGACAAAAAATTGCTGATGATTTAGGGTATGTTATACCGAAGATTATTTTCAGAGACGATGACATGCTTGCTCCTTACGAATTTTCAATTAACGTTCGTGGATTAAGTGTTTTAAATTCTTTCGTATATCCTGAACATGTTATGTTTTTCCAAGAAAACATAAATTATAAAGGCAAAAAGAAAGATTATTATACTGACGTTGATGTTATTACAGGAAAGAAAACAGTATGGGTTCCTGCTGAAAAAACAAAAGATTTCTGGGAAAAGGGCATGACTCCGTCTGAATATATTGCAAGAGCGGTAGAATTTGTTGCAATAAAATTTATTGACGATTTACTTGATTACGAAGATGTTAACAAATACGTTGATATCGTTTCCGAAAAAAATCCGTATCTTGTAGAAAATATTATTCCTGATTTTATTTCAATTGCAGAATTAAGATACATACTTGTAAATTTAATCAGAGAAAAAGTTTCAATAAAGGATATTGTTTATATATTTGAAAAAATAAACGATTATTCCGATGAAGCAAGCAAGGAAGCTCTTTTAGACAAAATTAGATTTTCACTGTCCAGATACATTGGAAGCAGATATGTAAATTTGGACGGAAATATTCAAGGGCTTGAATTTAAAGAAAAAACCATAACAGCCTTATTCGGAGATGCTGATGATGATGAAAATATCGTAAGACTTGATGGCGATATGGTAGAAAAAGTTGCGTTAAAACTTTTAAAATTTGCAGATGATAACAATTTAGAAAATATTGTTCTTGTTGTTCCTATCGAAATTCGTCACATGGCGTTCATTGTTTTATCTCAGTATATCAACACTTTGACCGTTTTGGCTCAAGAAGAAGTAACGAATTATTACAATTTTGAAATAATTGGGGAGGTATAGTAGCAAAAAAATTTTTGAGGCTACTTAAAACAGATATGAAAATACATGCTATAACAAACCCAATTAGACCAAATCGCACAAATAATGTTGGTTTCGGAAGAAGATTAAAGGAAGAAGAAAAACCTGAGTACACAAAAGCAATCCATGACGCATTGGATTATCTTGAAGTTAAGAATTTGTCCATGATTGTTCATGGTTCAAGTTTTCCGTCAGAAAAGCGTGATACCGCAATAGGTTCACCTTATTCTAAAGGTGCGGATAAATTTGTTGATTTTCTTAAGTTAAACGGATTTAATGCTGTTCAATTAGGACCTGGCGGTACAATAGGAAAGAAAGATACTTCTCCGTATATTTCAAAAGTATTTGCAAAAAATGAATTGTTCATTGATTTAGAACCTTTGAAAACTAAAAAATATGCAAATATTTTGAGTGATAAAACTTACGGTGAATTAACAACAAAAAATAAAGAAACAGAAGACAAAAATTATAATTACACTGATTTTAGCAAAGCATTCTCAAACTATGATAAAGCTATGAAAGAAGCTTACGGCACTTTCAGAGCAAAAGTAGATGCAAAAGACAGTGATGCTTTGAAGTTAAATAAAGAATTTGAAGCTTTCAAAAAAGAAAATAAAAACTGGGTTGAAAGTGACGGTCTGTTCAAAGTATTGTCAAAAGAAAACGGCTCAGGTGATTTTGAAAAATGGAATGATGTAGACAAAAATCTTCCTCAAAATTTAAAAGCAGGTGATGTGAAAGCAAAAACCCGCTATGATGAAATAATGAAAAATCATGGCAAAGAAGTTGATGAAAATTCATTCGTTCAATTCTTAGCAGATAAACAATTAAAAGAAAGCAATAATAAAAGAAAAGAAATTGGCTTTAATTATATTGGCGACTTGTTGGTAGGCTTTAACCAAAGTGATGTTTGGGCTAACCAAGGTGCTTTCTTAAAAGGCTGGAAATTAGGTTGTCCGTTCGGCGGAGTTAATAACGGCCCTCAAACTTGGGGTATTCCTGTTCTAGATCCTAAAAAATTATTTAAAGAAGACGGTTCTTTAGGTGAAAGCGGTCAATTGTTAAAAGAAAAAGTTGCTTACTCTTTGAAGAACTATGATAATGTAAGAATAGACCATGCTTTAGGTTTGGTTGACCCTTATGTTTATAAAGAAGATTCTGTTGTAAAAGAACCAAGCGGTGAAGTAAGACGTGACAGATTGGTTGGCAACAACGTTTCTTATATGCACGATGTTGATCCGCAAGGAAACTTTAAGAAAGTTTTGAGCAAGATTGTTCTTCCTACATTTAAAGAATATGGCGCAGATAAAAATGATGCAGTATGGGAAGATTTATGTTCTACAACTCCGACATTTGATTATGTATATCATAACCAAGAACACTTGCCTGGTATTACTCAAACAGAATGGAGAAGAGCTGAAAACGCACCAAAAGACAACTGGACTTTGGTAGGTTCTCACGATTCAACTCCTGCAAGTGAAATGATTAAGAAAGACGGAATTAAAAATTCTGATTCTTGGAATGTAGATTACTTATCAGGTTTCTTGAATCCTGATCCTATTAAAGGTAAAGAAAGAGCTGAATATAAAGAAAAAATTATAAACAGCCCTCAAGAACGTGTAAAAGCTAAGTTTACAGAATTGTTCAGAAGCTCAAAAAATCTTCAAATGATGTTTGTTGATTTCTTCGGTATAAATAAAACTTACAACCGCGGCGGTCAAGACCACCCTGATAACTGGAAGTTACGTGTAGATAATGACTTTGAAAACGATTATTACAGAGCTTTACAAGATAAAGACAGTTAT
>CAJOPF010000008.1 GCA_905236205.1 Candidatus Gastranaerophilales bacterium | reverse complement strand
CATGCCTTTTTGGACGGTCGTGATACTCCTCCTGCAAGTGCGTGTACTTATTTGCAAACCGTAGAAGATGAACTTAAAAAATATAATCTTCCGCCTGTTGCGTCTGTCGTTGGCAGATATTGGATTATGGACAGAGATAATCGTTGGGAACGTGTTGAAAAAGGATATAACTGTTTGCTTTTGGGTGAAGGTAACAAAGCAAATTCCTCAATTGAAGGCGTAAAAGCTTCTTACGCAAAAGAGGTTACGGATGAATTTGTAGAACCAATTGTTTGTGGTGGTGAAGAATCACGAATCCACGATAACGATGCTATAATTTTCTTTAATTACAGACCTGACAGGGCAAGAGAAATCTCAAGAGCAATAAATTTTGACGATTTTACAGGATTTGAAAGAAAAGTTGTACGAAAAAATCTTTATTATGTTACATTTACAAAATATGATGAAACCTTCACATTCCCTGTTGCTTTTGAAAAAACAAAAATGGTAAACATCTTAGGTGATGTTTTGGAACAAAACGGTATAAATCAGTTCAGAACAGCAGAAACAGAAAAATATGCTCACGTAACTTTTTTCTTTAACGGCGGAATAGAAGAGCCTAATGAACATGAAACACGTAAACTTGTTCCATCTCCAAAAGTTCCGACATACGATATGCAGCCTGAAATGAGCGCTTATGAGGTTTGTGAGAATGTTTTAAAAGCTATTGATGATGAAAAATACGGTTTTATTCTTGTAAACTTTGCAAATCCTGATATGGTAGGTCATACAGGTGTAATTGAAGCTGCAACAAAGGCATGTAAAGTTGTTGATGAATGTGTCGGCAAAATTGCGGACAAATGCAAAGAAAAAGGACTTGTAATGTTGTTGACGGCAGACCATGGTAATGCGGAAGTTATGGTTAATGCGGAAACAGGTAAACCTCACACTGCACATACAACGAATGAAGTTCCGTTTATTGTGATTAACTCGGATAAAGATATTGAATTAAAAGAAACGGGTGCTTTATGTAATGTAGCTCCAACCGTTTTACAAATAATGGGTATTAAAAAGCCTGAAGAAATGGATTGCGACTCTTTGATTAAATAAGGAATATATATGGCGGAGAATGGAAAAGGATTAGATATTGATTTATCTTTTAAAAAGAATAATGTAGATGAGTTATTTTTTAATTTAAGTGAAAATCCGAACGGATTTAAAAATAAGGATTTTCGATATACTTTGAGTTTAATTTACCAAACTGTTGAAGATGAGTTTGCGGGGATATTTTTAAGCCCAAATTCACCTGTCAGAAATACTGATTTTTATTTGGTAAATAATGCAGGGAAACAGTCTTTCTTTGTTACTCCGACAAATAATTTTCAATATTATCTTAAATCAAAAGGCTCTTTATTCCGCTGTGCTTCAAGTGTTTTGGGTACAAAGGTAGGGTATGCGCTTCCTCTTGATTTAGTTCTTGATTATTTCGGAGGATTTGGTGAAATAGTTGATTTTGAAGATATTTCATATACCTTTATATATCTGAATAAATTAACTCAATTCGTTATGAAATTGATAGAAAAGTTGTATTTTATTCCGACTGTTAAACGTCGCGGTCAAATGTTCAGAATTGTTTATGAACCGATTATTGCAAACAAGCAGCTTGCAAGAATAATCAATCAGTTTGAGGAAAATTTACCCGAAGATTTGTTTATTCAGGGGGAAATGCCTAAAAATTTCGTGACTGAATTTATATATGATTACTTAAATTATGTAATATATAAATTTTTGGGTATAAAAGCTTATAAATTCAAAAATGTAAAATCAGGCACGTATTTAATTAAAGATTTGGAACAAAAATCGTTACTCAAGGGTAATGATTATGCCGAAAATTTTGCTCAATGGTTTGACGAACTTTATTTAGGAAAGTATGATGTTATACCGTTCTTTAAAGTTAACAAAATTACTGATGAAGAATTTGAATTGAAAGTTCACATCAAAAACAGAAAAACAGGAGAAACTGCCTTAATTGACCAGCTTTATACTGATGAAGAAGTTTTTGGGGTAACATCATCAGATATTGCAAAAATTGTTGAAAAACAATTGAATTACGCAACAAGATACATGCCTGAATTAGAAACTTTATTTGAGGATGAAGACAAATTATCTTTAACTCTTGATTTGGGTGAAGTATATAAAATAATTACACAAACGGCATATTATCTTCAAAAAGCGCAAATAGAAGTTATATTGCCTGATGAACTTGTAAATGTAGTTGTACCTAGAGCATCAATAAATGCAAAAGTAAAAGCTTCCCGCTCCGGAGATTTGCTGGATATCTTCAATACAACGTCTTCAAGCTCAATTTCGTTGGATGATATACTTGAATTTTCTTATGAAATTGCGTTGGGCAACGAAAAAATGTCGCTTGAAGAATTCCAAGAACTTATAAAAGATTCTAAGGAACTTGTTAAGTATAAGAATAAATATATTCTTGTAGATGAAGAAGAAAGCAAGAAACTTATTGACAGAATTGCAAAAGCAGATCATAGTAAGATGACGAGGATGCAGTTAATTCATGCTTCTATGTCAGGTCAATTGGATGAATATGATTTTGATTATGACGAAGCTTTTGCAAATATATTGAAAGACTTTACAAAACCTGTTGAAGTCGACCCGCCAAAAGAATTAAAGGGTGAGTTAAGACCATATCAGCAAACAGGTTTAAAATGGTTATGGACAAATGTGTCAAAAGGCTTTGGTTGCTGCATGGCGGATGATATGGGGTTAGGTAAAACTATTCAGGTTATAAGTTTGATTTTAAAACTTAAAGAAGAAGATAAACTTAAAAAGCCTGTTTTAGTTGTTTGCCCTACAACCTTGATGGGTAACTGGATGAAAGAGTTGCAACTTTTTGCACCGTCATTGAAGGCTGCAACATATCATGGCGCAGAAAGAAAATTAAATACGGAAGTTGATATAATTCTTACTACTTATGCGATTTTGCGTATTGATATCGAAGAATTGAAAAAGCAACAATGGGGTATGATTATTGTTGATGAAGCTCAAAACATCAAAAACCCTGATACTGCGCAAACTTTAGCGGTAAAAATCCTAAAATCTGATATAAAAATTGCTATGACGGGTACTCCTGTTGAAAACAGATTAACAGAATTGTGGAGCATATTTGATTTTATAAACGGCGGATATTTGGGTACGTTGAGAGAATTCCAAAAGAGTTATGCAATACCTATTGAAAGATTTAAAGAAAATTCTCGTGCCGCAAAATTAAAGATGTCGGTATCTCCGTTTGTTTTAAGACGTTTAAAAACCGACAAACACGTTATTTCAGACTTACCTGAAAAAATGGTACTTAACGATTACTGTTATTTATCTAAAAATCAGGCTGTGCTTTATGAAAAAACTCTTAATGAAATGATGGAAAAAATCAGCGGATTTACGGGTATTAACAGACGTGGTAATATCTTCAAACTTATTACTGCCCTAAAACAAATCTGCAACCACCCTTATCAATTCCTAAAATCTGGTGATATGAACAAAGAATCTTCAGGAAAAATGGAGCAGTGTATTCAATTAGTTCAAAATATTATTGCAAATGACGAAAAAACTTTAATATTTACTCAATATAAAGAAATGGGTGATATTCTTGTAAATGTTATAGAGGATGAATGTAATACAAAACCTCTTTTCTTCCATGGTTCGCTAAACGTAAATCAGCGTGAAGAAATGATTGAGGATTTCCAAAATAATCCTGATACAAAGGTTATGATATTATCTTTAAAAGCTGGCGGAACCGGTCTTAACCTTACAAGTGCAACAAATGTAATACACTACGATTTGTGGTGGAATCCTGCCGTTGAAGATCAGGCAACTGACCGTACATATCGTATCGGACAGGATAAAAACGTAATGGTTCACAGACTTATTACGCTAGGTACTTTTGAAGAAAAAATTGACGAAATGTTGAAATCCAAAAAAGAACTTGCTGATATGGCAGTTTACGAAGGTGAAAAGATTATTACGGAACTTTCAGACGAAGAAATTTACGAAATCTTTACGCTTACTGCTCAATAGCTATTTATTGGTTATTCAAACAGCAATTCTTGTATTTTTTTCCGCTTCCGCAAGGACAAGGGTCGTTGCGTTTTGCCTTTGAGTAATCAATGTCGGAATATTTTTCTTTATTTGCGACTATGCCCAAAGTTTTTGTGAATACCTTTGAATTATATAGAATTGTCGTTTGGGAATATATTTTGTGCCTGATGTATTCGGGTTTATATTCTGCCAATATTTCTTCAAAAGTTAAATTTTTGTCCAAAATTTTGTTTACCGTTTTTGTAAATTGCGGATTAAGTCTTTCAAGAATATTCGGCGGGATTGTAGGTGATTTAAGAAAATGTTCAATGCACTCTTTTGCACCCTTAATGTTGTCAAAAGAATTTTGTGCCAAAATTGTTGAAATTGTTTTGTAGAAAGGTATTACGTATAATCCGTAATTTTTGTCATAAATTATTCCTGTGTCATAATTTTTTTTGTGTGATGCAAAGCCGTCTAAAGATTTTTCAACAAAATTATCGTAGTCGTTGTTTAGTTCTGTTATTTCAAAATATTCTAATGTTTCAGGCAGTACTAATTTATTTTTTATATCAGGTTTTGTTCCGTTTTCGCAATAATCATTAAATTGTCCGATTATATTATCTGCAAATTGGCTTGAAGTTAGTATTTCATCTGTGTTAAAGGCTTCAACAAATTTTGAGTACATTAAATCAATATTACTCTTAATATCTTTTTCTTTCAGTTCGTTATCTTCATATACGAGATAAGGCTCTTGAATGATTTTTGCCATTGCATATCTCATCGCATCTTCTTTTTGACCTGATTTTAAGTAGGATGTAATTTCTATGATATAATTTTCACCCATAAATTCAAATATTCTTGCAACAATAAATTGTCCTGTGCCTATTCCTCTGAAATCTGTCATTTTTGTAGTTACGTTAAGGACATAATTTTTTTCGTTTATAAGATTATATGTTTCAAAACCGTTTTTCAAAATTCTTTTTATTTCAAAAATTGATGTATAAGATTTTTCCATGGCTTTTGATAAGTCGGTTGAATTATTTTCGTTATAAATCATAATCGGATTTTGTTCAAAATTCGGAACCGCTCTTTCAAAAATGTAAGTTATAGCATATTCTTTTATTTTGTTTTCGGAAGCGCCATAAATACCTAAAGTCTTTGTGTATTCTATAAAATCTGCGTTTATTTTTTCATTTTCCTTAACAAATTTAAAAATGTTTTCAATCGTTTGCTGAATTTCGTGGTTTACGGTTTGTGTTTGCATAATGACCTCTCTTTTGTATATGACAATTAAACTTTAAGCAAGGTAAAAATACAATACCGACAGTTGAGGGATTTTTTCATGATATATTAGTATATATACATGTTTTAAGAGGTAAAAATGTTTGACAATTTAAGTGAAAAATTACAGGGCATAATAAGACAAACAACAGGTAAAGAACTTACGCAGGATAATATGCAAGAGGCGCTGCGTGAAATCAGACGTGCGTTATTGGAAGCAGATGTTAATCTTAGAGTAGTAAAAGCCTTTATTTCAAATATAAAAGACAGAGCGGAAGGTGAACAAGTCTTAAGCGGAGTTGATCCTGCTCAACAACTTGTAAAAATTGTGCATGACGAACTTGTAGAGCTTTTGGGTAAAGAAACTCAACCACTTAATCTTGCAGGTCATCCAAGTATAATAATGATGTTAGGGCTGCAAGGTTCTGGTAAAACTACGTCAAGTGCAAAATTGGCGGTAAAACTAAAAAAAGAAGGTAAAAATCCGCTGCTTGTTGCTTGTGACGTATATCGTCCAGCAGCAATAAAGCAATTGCAAACTTTAGGTACGCAAATTGGAACTAAGGTATATGCGGAAGAAGGAAATACAGATGTTCAGACTATTGTAAGCCATGCGTTAAATCACGCAAAAGAAAACGGATTTAATGTTGTAATCCTGGATACGGCTGGTCGTTTGCAGATAGATACAGATATGATGGCAGAGTTGCTGTTAATTGACAGAATTTTTAATCCGCACGAAAAATTGCTTGTTATTGATGCAATGACCGGTCAAGAGGCTGTTAATGTTGCGGAAAACTTTGATGCACAATTGAATTTAACAGGTCTTGTACTGACTAAATTAGATGGTGATTCAAGAGGCGGTTCCGCTTTAAGTGTTGTTTATTGCACCAAAAAACCTATTAAATTGACGGGTACAGGCGAAAAAATAGATGCTCTTGAAGATTTTTATCCTGACCGTATGGCAACACGTATTTTAGGTATGGGGGATATCGTTTCTCTTGTTGAAAGAGCAAAAGAAGTTTTTGACGAAAAAGAAGCAAAGAAAATGGAAGAAAAAATGAAAAAGGCCGAATTTACGTTCGACGATTTTCTTTCTATGCAGCGTCAAATGAAGATGTTTGGCTCAATTGACCAAATTTTGGGTATGCTCCCAGGCATGAATCTAAAAAAAGAAGACAGAGACTTGATTTCGCATGAGGGCGAAAAACAATTGAAACGTATAGAGGTTTTTATTCAAAGTATGACGCCTGAGGAACGTTCAAACCCTCAATTGTTAAATTCAAGCAGAAAAAAACGTATTGCTGCAGGTTCCGGTATTCCGTTGCATGATATAAATATATATATAAAACAGTTTGACCAAATGCGTTCAATGATGAAAGGCATGAATCAAATGAAAGGTATGTTTGGTAAAATGGGCGGCTTTGGTATGCAAAAAATGATGCAAAATATGATGAAATTCAAATAATTGAGTGGTGAGTAGTGAGCTTAGATTTTGATTTGTGTGGTATCTGATTTTAAACTTTCAACAGATACCGCGACTCACGTTGTTTGTGAGGTATGACAAATCAATAAGTGTATTGTCATAATAGTTAAAATAAAAAACATACTGAACGAATGAACCGTTCAGTATGTTTTTTATTTTTTATATCCTACTTACATGTCGGACTGGATTCTATTGGTGCAACAGAAGTATTATTTTTACATTTGCCATCTTTATTTACTTTCAAATATGTTGCATTATCAAATTTTGTAATCCAAGCTGCAGAATAATTACCGTCTCCCTCTTCTTTAACATTTGTTAATATATTGGCGAATGTTTCGCCATTTCCATCCGGAACAACTCCGATTCCGTTTTCATATTTGAATACAAATATGTCTCTGCCGGTAGCGTTTTTACCTTTTGATGGTCCGTCTATATCCACCAAAATCTTTACATTCTTTTTTTCAATAGAGACAGAAGAACCATCTGCTGTTATGAATTTATATTTTGTTTCGGCACCATTTGGAGAGTCTTCATATTTAGTAGAGGTTGAAGTTTTTTTAATTTCACCGCCAAAGCATTTATCGGAAGTTGTAACATTACAGTTTTTAGAAACCTTCATAAATTCGGATACTCTTTCTCCCGCACGAGTTGCATATGCTTTATCTGTACTATCGTTTAAAAACCAATCATCCACAGGTCCATAAACGGCTTCTGCTCTGCCATATGCATCATTTAAGTTTTGATAAATCTTTTTAACTTTAGCAACAATTTCTTTGTCACCTGTCGAACTGTTTAAGTTTGGTAATGTGAGGGCTGACACAATACCAATAACTCCCATTACAATTAGAGTTTCTGCTAATGTGAATGCTGCAAATTTTTTTATAAAAGAACTCCTTAAGTCTATAAGCCATTATAACTATTTACTATTATACATAAAACTGATACTTTGTAAAGATTTTTCAAATAAATCTTTTTAAAATATTACCTTAGGTTATTATTACAAAGAGCGTGTAAATTTGTTAAAAATTTTCTTAATCTGTATTTATGAGATTAGGTAAATCGCAGTACAAAAAAATATCTTTAGAAGAATTGGTATCTCTGGCTGTAAAAAATGATTACAAGGCACTTGAGGAACTTATATACCGCGAACAAAAGAATGTTTTTGCTACATTTACCTATTTGAGTAAGCATAACGATAATGTTTATGACCTTACTCAGGAAGCTTTGCTGCGTATGGCAAAAGGAATAGTTAATCTAAAAAATCCAAAAACTTTCCGAAGCTGGCTTAATCATATTGTTATGAATTTATTTTATGATAATTTGCGCAAAAAAAATCGTATACCGCAAATGATTTATATCGACGAAAACGCAAACGATGGTGAAAAATTTGTAACTAATCCCCAAAATTATATTCCGGATAAAAGGTGCAAACCTCTGGAAAAATGTATTTCAAACGAGTTAGACCGAGTTATCAGGCACGAAATGCAGCAACTCCCCGAACATTTTAGAGTGCCTATTGTTTTAAGAGAGCTTCAGGGGCTTACATACGAAGAAATTGCAGAAGTTACAAAAACAAATGTCGGTACGGTAAAGTCAAGAATATCAAGAGCAAGAAGCCGTTTGCAAGACGGATTAAAAGATTATATATAAAGGAGCCTTCATAATGAAAAATAATTTAGCGTGTAATCAAGTTATAGCATTACTTTCGTTTTATATCGATAAAAAAACAAATTATCAGGTAACAAATTTTATTCAGGCGCATCTTTGCAAATGTAAGTCCTGCCGATATAAATATGAGGTTTTGGCAAAGATTTTTAATGATATGAATTTGGCAAAGGCTCAAATTGACAAAATCGACCGAGCAAATGTTGTTCTGACTTCCGAATATGACGCTCAATTTAAAGAAAAAATGTCGGCATATTTGGATAGTGAACTTTCGGATAATGAAATTGTTAAATTTAAAAAATTTGCAATCGTTAATCCGCCTGTAAGAGGTGAACTTGAAGGAATGTATAAGGTCAAAAACGCCCTTAATAATTCTTTTGAAAAAACGAAGAAAGATTTTAAAGATGATTTTACAAAAGATATTATTGTAAAACTTGATTTGAAGGATGCTATCAATATTCAGGAACCCGTTCTAAAAATAGCATCAATATTTATATTTTTGATTGTCTTTGCTTCGGTCTGGGTTATTGTTACATTTTAGTGCAGAAATATAAACATCAAGGCTGCACAGCAAAGTGCAGGTCCAAACGGCATATGAGAAAGCTCGTTTGTTGCTTCTTCATCTTGTTGATTTCCGCTTAAGATAGCTTCGTTTAAGTCTGCAAGATTTTCCGGTAAAGTGTCAATAATTCTTTTACAAAGAAAAGCGCCGCTTGTTATTAACGCTATTGTAACCAGAATATTTACGGCAAAAATTTCAGTGTTTATATATTTAAGATAAAGATAATTTCCGAGTGCAACGACGGTAAAAATTAAAAATCCAAAAATTGTTAAATAGTCTTTTTTTATTACTAATTTTTTGAAAAATACGGGCAGAAACGTCAATACTTGAATTATAACGGCTCCTATAATCACTAAAATTATGTATTTCCAACCCAAGCATGCTCCTAACGCTCCTGCAATAAAAATGTCCCCTGGTCCGATAATCATTGTTTTAAATACAAGATAACCTAATCCAAAGTATATTCCTATCAATAATGCTCCTAATATCAGCCCTAAAATTGCATACACAAACGATGTATGAAAAATCCATATTCTGCCGTCATATAAATTTCCGAAATTGAAAAAATTATATACTAATCCGGCTGCGGCAAGTATATAACTGTGCAGGTTAAAAGCAACGTGTTCTCTTATGTCCGTTGTTGAAATAACTATGAACATGGAAAGAAAAATAATTACAAAAATTGTGCTGAATGAATATCCGTATTTAAGGAACGAACATAAAAACAAATAGCCAGTCAAAAATTCAATTATAGGATATTGAATTGAAATTTTTTCACCGCAAAAGGCACATTTTCCTCTTAGCAATATGTACGAAATTAACGGTATATTGTGCCACCATTTCAATTTACTTTGGCATTTCGGACATTTTGATGCAGGAAAAATTATTGATTCTTCACTCAAAGAGCGCAATATAACTACGTTTAAAAAACTTCCTATACAAAGTCCGGTGATAAAAATGAAAAACCCTACCGTAAAATCTAAGTCTGCCATTTTTAATCTCTTTCGTATTGATTTTTTTCTGTAATAATTTCGTATATCTCCGACAAAGCTCTTTTCAATCTTCTTGAAACTTGCATTTGTGAAACATTTAACCGCTCTGCAATTTCACGTTGGTTTAAATCTTCATAATAGCTTAACTCTACAACTTCTTTTAAATTTTGAGGTAATCGGTTAATAGCTTTTGTCAGCATAATTTTTTCTTCATAGGCGTTTAAAAATTCCTGATAATCACCCGCAGGAATTTTGTCAGCCAGCGAAAAACAGTCTTCTTCGCTGTTAGAATATGTTTGGTCTAAGGATATTGTGCTTTTTCTTCTGTCGACTTCAATTACATCGTTAATTTTTTTTACGGGTAATGACATAGCTTCTGCAATTTGTTCGTTTGTAGGATTTTCAATTCCGTTTTCTGACAATTGTTTAATTACGGTATTTATTCTGAATGCAAGTTCCTGAATTTCTCTCGGAGCTTTTATCATTGAGGCTTTATCACGTAAGTAGTGTCTTATTTCTCCTGTAATTAAATAGCTGGCATAGGTTTTGAATTTTGAACTTATAGAAGGATCAAAAAATTCTATAGCTTTTATTAAGCCGACAGAACCTACTTGTATTAAATCGTCAACAGGGTCTGTTGCACGTCTTGCCAAAGAACATGCTATTTTTTTTACAAGCGGCATTGTCGCAATTACTATCAAGTTTTGTAATTGTTTTTTCTTCTTTTCATCGGTTGAATTTTTGTACTCTATCAACCAATCTTTTATTTGGATTGCAGTTTCATCAGAAATTGTCAAATCAGCCTCAAAAATTTTTTCCAATATCCTACATATCAATTATATCATGAAAAAAATGTAACGTTTTATTACAAATGTGTCATGAAAAACGTAAAAACTAGCAAAAAATTTTTTGAGGTTACTTACATATTTGTACAGTGTGTTTATTTAATTAGGAAATTTTTGTTTACTTTATAAATTTAGAAAGGCATTCTAGTGAAATTAGCAAAAATCCAAAATCTGCAAGTAGTATCAAGACCACAATTGCAACAAACACAAACGGTTAGACCAAATTTAAGATACGCGGCAGACAGTGTAACGTTATCCAAAAAAGCAGTTGACATGCCAATTGCTGTAAAAAGAGAAGGAAATGCATTGCATGTTGCTTTCACAGGCAAATTACAAAACCCAATGGAAACAAAAGCAACTGAAGATGCTCCTGCAATTCAATTCAGAGTTCGCGGTGTATCAAAACACCAAGCAGGTACAGAAGGCGCAAGTGCTACGGCTGAAGATGATTCAGTAGTACAATTGGCAAACAGTGACTGGAAAGAAGGCGACAGATTAAACTTTAAAGAAGTAAAAACTCGCAGCGGAAAAACATTGGCTGTTGTTCACCCTAAATTTGGCGAATTAGGTCAAATGCCAAATGAAATGGCAGAAGTTCTTATGCCTGTTATGAAAAACAGAATGCAAGATTATAGATTGGAATTGTCAAACGTAATTGCAGGTACTTCAAAAGGTGCTCCTACAATCGGTTTGAGAGTTGCTTTAAAATATGCAGGTCAAGATAAAAGAGAAGCTCAAAAAGCTACAGATGCTTTTAACGATTTGTTGAATTCAGATGATACAAAAATTTCAAAAGCAGTTATGGTATATCAACCTTCAAAAACTCCACAACAAGTTTTGGAAAGAATTTTTGATGTAGAAGGTAAAGAAAACGGCTTAGGCAGAGTAAAAGAAATTAAAGATGCAATTACAAATATTTCTAACGAAATCAACAATCCTGAAAATAAAAAGATTTTAATTTTAGGTCACTGCAAACCTGACGGAGACACTTTAGGTTCAGTAGTTGCAATGAAAGAAGCTTTAAAAGCTGCTTTCCCTGACAGAGAAATTGATTGCGCAGTTGATGATAAAATCCCCGGTTTGTTCCGTGACAAAATGCCTGGTGTTGAAGCTGTAAAAAGACCTTACAACCCACAAAAAATCCAAACATTGGAAAAGAACCTTGAAGTATTGAAATCTATCAACACTCCAACTTCAAAAGAACAACAAAAAGTTCTTGAAAGAGATTTGGCAGAATTAACAAATCCTGAAAACTTATTTGATGCTAATCCTTTGCAAGGAAAACCTAAAAAACAATATGACTTGGTTATGACAATGGACGTTCCTACACCAACAAGATTTTCAGGTGCATTCAAAGATTATATCGAAGGAAGTAAAAAACAAATTTATATTGACCACCACCCTCACAGAATTACTGAATGGCAAAATGCTAGAGAAGAAACAGGGTTGGATATGAACAAAATCCACAAAAACGGCTTAGCTCTTGTATGTGATGCTGTTCCTGCTGCAACTCAATTAGTTACAATCGTAGCTGACAAAGCAGGTGTTTTAGGTAAAATGTTCGAAAAAGGTGGTCAAGCTGCTAAGAACTTTGTAGCAAGTGTTATTACAGGTACTTCTACTGATACAGGTTCCTTTACAAGAACAGCAAACTTGTTACCTCACCACTCAGCATTACCTGTTCAACAAAGACCAAACTTCTTCCCTGAAGGTATGTCAACTTGGTTAACAGAACAATTAGCAAAATCTGATAAATCAGTAGATAAAAAATGGTTACGTGAAAACATCGCATACGATGTTCCTGATAAAGCATTAAGCTCAAACAGCGTTGACGGTAAATTATCACCTCGTGATAAAATGTTAACATACGCTTTAGAAGGCAGAAAAATGGTACCTGAATTAGGTTTAGGTGTTATTGAAGTAGATTATGATCAAATGTATGATGTTTTCAATTCTTCATTACAACAAGACCCTGAAATTACATTGTTAGATGTTCAAAACGGTTTCAAATATTCAGAAGTATTAGGTGCTTTGAAATCTGATCCGTCAGAAGTTTCACAAAAACTTGCTCCCGGTCAAAAAGCTTCTACATTAGCTGATAAAGCTTCTCAAACATATACTGGACCTTATGATGCTGACAGAATCGGTATTTTAGTTATCCAAGATAAGAAAGAAAACTTCATTACAGAAAATTCTGACGTAGCTAAAATGAACGGTTTAAGATTATCATTCAGATCTTCAGCAACAAGTAACCACGCTGAATTGTTAGCTAACTTATTCGGTGGCGGAGGTCACGGTGGTGCTTCAGGCGGTAGAGTTGATTTACCTGGTGTTACAGTAAATACTCCGTTAGTAATTAAAGTTAACGGTCAAGTTGTTGATGATACAGCTTCTGTATATGCTGATTTAACTAAAAACTACGAAATCATGAAAGATAACAGTATCCCTGCTGAAAAACGTGCAGGCATGTGCAAGAAAATCGAAATCGCATTGGCTGAAGACGGTCAAAAAGGCAGAACTACAACTCAAATCATCACAGATGTAGTTAGAGAAATCAGAAAAAATCAACCTGCAACTACAACTGCAAAAACTGACAAAGGTCAAAAAACACAAGGTCAACATGACCACCACCAACAAACAGGTAAAGCAGGCGGAAAACATCATCCGCACAAGGGTGGCAAAAGACACTTTGATGTTGCAGCTTAATTTCAGAGAAGTAAATAAGAAAAACATAAAGTAAACAAACATAAAGAGGTAACATTTATTTGTTACCTCTTTATGTTTGTTATAATTAAACAAAAAGGAGAGTTTATATGAAATATTTATGGTTATATGTTATAGCAATAATTGCATCTTTGGGCGGATTATTGTCAGGTTACGATACGGGTGTAATTTCGGGGGCCTTGTTGTTTATTAACGAAACGTGGAATTTAACTGATGCAATACAGGGTTTGGTTGTTAGTGCCGTCTTGATTGGGGCTGTTATAGGTGCGGCAACAAACGGTATTTTAGCAGATATATTCGGCAGAAAGAAAATTATTATGGCAACCGCCGTAATATTTATTTTAGGTTCTATAATGTGTGCTTTTGCTCCAAATGTATTTGTTTTGATAATTTCAAGAATTTTTGTCGGTTTGGCAGTCGGAATAGTTAATTTTGTCGTCCCTCTGTACTTATCGGAAATTTCGCCAAAATATCTAAGGGGAACTTTAGTTTCTTTATATCAATGGGCGATTACTGCAGGTATTTTGTTCTCTTATTTTATAAATGCTGCGTTTGCTCATGCTGTTTACAATTGGCGTTGGATGCTGTTTGCAGGTGTTGTTCCTGCTGCAGTTTTGCTTGTCGGGGTGTACTTTATGAAAGATACTCCTCGTTGGCTTGTAAGTAAGAATAAATGCGATGAAGCAAAAGAAGTTTTTAATAAAATTGAACCTAGGATTAATGCCGAGAGGAGAATAAATAAAATAAAGAATACACTTTCTAAAGATAATCAAAATGATAAATTTACCTTTAAAAAGTGGATGGTAATGCCTTTTGTAGTTGGTATAGGTATTATGTTTGCACAAATTTGTACAGGTATAAACACAATTATTTATTATGCACCTACAATATTAAAATCGGCGGGTTTTGACAGTCATATTACGGCAATTTATGCAACAACAGGAGTTGGGGTCGTGAATTTTTTAATGACAATTGTTGCCCTGTATTTTACGGATAGATTAGGCAGAAAACCTCTTTTATACTTTGGCTTAACGGGTGTAATGTTGAGTTTATTTGCTTTGGGTGCATCTTACAATTGTGCGGATATGCTTGGTAATGCTCAACAGTGGGTTGCTGTCGGTAGTCTGATAACATATATTGTTTGTTTTGCGATGAGCTTGGGGCCTGTAGGCTGGATTTTGGTATCTGAAGTTTTTCCTTTAAAAATCAGAGGTATCTCAATGAGTATTTGCACTGTTTCAAACTTTGCTTTTAACTTTTTTGTTGTTGCGAGTTTTCCTGTTTTATTGAACAGACTTGGCGGGGCATGGACATTTTGGATTTTCGGATTTGTATCAATATTATGTCTGATTTTCGTCTATTTCTGTGTGCCTGAAACAAAAGGTATTTCTTTAGAAAAAATTGAAGAAAACTGGATTAACGGTGTAAAACCAAGAAATTTTGACTAATGCTTAAAAAGTATTAAATATTAGTTATGGAAAAATTTAAAAAATTTTTAAAGAAATTATATAAATGCGAAGATTTCAAATTCCTCGAAAAAACGGATGAAGGCACGTATATCTTTTATCCTGCGCCTTATGCAAAAGGATATGAGGTTAAATCTTTGGATGAATTAAACCCTATTATGCTCTATTGGCGTTTTAGCACAGTTTTTAGTGTCTTTTTTATAATGACTTTATTTATATTTTTAGTAATTTTTATTCATCAATTTTATAATATGAGTTGTTTCTTTACGTTGATGATACTTACTTTGTGCATGATTTCATGCCTTTTGAGCGGATTTTTTATGTGGTATTTGCGAAAATTTCGTCGAGTAAAACCAAAAAACGAAATCAGCAAAAAGCTTAAGATTATAAGTCTTGTTTTTGTAATTGCCTATATTTTAATGTTTGCATTATTTGTATACTCTTGTCCTTGCTGTATTTACGGACAATATTTGGAAAATCAGGAGTGGCAAAAAGCTTTGAATAGTATAAATTTTATTATAAAGTTTCAACCGAAAAATGATAATTTATACGAAAACAGAGCGCTTGCAAAATACAATTTAAACGATATAGACGGCGCTATAAAAGATTGTGATAAGGCATTTGAATTAAATCCAAAAAACTATTGGAGTTTGTCAAGCAAAGCGTATTTTACCTTTATAAAAGAACGAAAAATTACCCCTGAAATTATGGGCATGCTTGAAAAATCAATGGTTAACAAGTATCCTATTGCATACTCAGACAGAGCTAAAATATATTATCTTTTAGGTGAAAGCGACAACGCAATAAAAGATTTTGAGCATGCTTATTTAAAATCTGGTAATGAATATTTTAATTATTTTGCGGCAATTGCTCAGGAGCAAAAAGGGGATTATTGTAAGGCGTATGCTTATTACAATACGGTACCTCAAAACAAGAAATTCCAAATCTCCGAACTTCCGCTAAAAAAAGAGTACGCAAAATTTATGTGCAAAGAATAAAAATTCTAATATTGCAACATGGATAAAACTTCGCAGCCTTCTTGTTGTTCAAGTTTTTCACGTCCGCCAAGTCCGTTTAATTCTATCCAAAATGCTGCGCCGACAACATTTGCTTTTGCCTGATGTACTAACTTGCAAGCTGCGCATGCTGTTCCGCCCGTTGCAAGTAAATCGTCCACAATTAAAACATTAGTTCCTTCTTCAACAGCATCTTTGTGCATTTCTATCATATCTGTGCCGTATTCAAGTTCGTAAGTTTGTTTATAAGTTTCTGCAGGTAATTTATTTGGTTTTCTGATAGGAATAAAACCTACATTAAGCTTATATGCAAGCGGCATGCCTACAATAAAACCTCTTGATTCCATACCTGCCACATAATCAATTTTTTTATCTTTATAATGTTCATACAAAAAATCAACCATTTTTTTCATTGTTTCAGCATCTTTTAGTGCTGTTGTTATATCTCTGAATAAAATACCTTCTTTTGGAAAATCTTGTATTGATCTGATTTTTTCTTTAATATCTGCTACCACTTTTTCAACTCCTTATTTTAAACTTTAGTCATTTCTTTTTCTGCTTCTAAAACAAGTCCATGTGTTGTTTTTCCCCAATCCATATCTTTTGGCTTAAACAAAATTTTGAGTGCAATATAAAATGCAACTGGAAACCATATTACAAGTATATAAGCTGCAGTTTCCACCGATTGCTTAAGAGCTTGCCAACGGCTCATTTTATTATATTTTCTTAAACTGTATCTGATTGCAAGGCAAAAACAAATTCCAATTGCGATACCTGCAATTATAGACGAATAAAGCCCGTTTAAAGGCATTTTACCGACGGCATACTTGTAGGTTCTCAATAAAAGTTCAATCGTAAACCACAACGGCATGACAAATTCCAATAAATATGCCGTCATGTCTAAACTTGCTCTTAAGGACATTTTTTTTGAAGTCAAAACTTCTCTGAAATGTTCCAAATATCTTCTTACACTGCCTTCAAACCAGCGTCTTCTTTGTCTGTATAACGGTTTTAAATATATAATTGCCTCTTCTCTTACAACAGCATCAGGGCAAAAACGAACGTCCCAACCCTTTATGTGTAATTGAGTAGACATGTCTAAATCGTCTGTAATTGTGTAATTATTCCAGCCGCCAATGTCTTTCAGAGCGGATACTTTTATAAGTTCTCCGTTTCCTCTAAGTTCAACCGCACCCTTAACCGCATCTCTGCCGATTTGAAAGTGGGTATCAAGCGTCATTTCGTTATCCTGACATCTTGTAAGGAAGTTACATTCTCTGTTTGAAATAACTTTTCTTGCTTGAACCGCGCCAACATCTTCGGGTTCAAGATTTGGTACAAGCCTTGTAAGAAAATCCGAATCAACTCTTGCATCTGCATCAAATACAAGAACCGCTTCTCCATGAGCAAATTGCATAGCATCATTTAAAACAGCCGATTTTCCGGGGAAAGCATCTTTTTCTCTTATGAATGCTTTTACATTGGCATGCTTATTTTCAAGTTCTTTTAAAACTTCAGCAGTATTGTCGTCGCTTCTGTCATCAATAACTATCAGTTCGTAACTTGGATAATCAATAGTCAAAACGTTTTCAACTGTATCTGCGATAACAGACGCTTCATTATGAGCAGGAATCATGATAGTAACAAAAGGTTTGTAATCATGGTTAACCACTTGCGGATTTTTTTTGAGCTTACGTTTTCTGTGTTTATCTGCAAGTACCATGTATATTGAATATACGACCATGACAGCTATTACAAAAATAAGTCCCCATATAGTATTAAAATGGTACTGATATATATATAAAAACGCTGTTAATCCCGCCAATATTATAAATAATACTAATCTGTCTTTCATTTTTATTTATTAAATATCTCTTTTAAACAAATTTTTTACTTGTTAATTATATCAAAAACAATAAACAAAAGCATGCCTAAAACGTTATCATTACTTTTTATTTAGAAATGTAAAGCAACTTTAATTTTTGGAAAGTGCCTAAAATACTGGTTATTAGCCTATTGCGTAATTTAAAAAAACAAAAAAACGTAATACTATTGCATTTTAGAATATGCTTGCATATAATGATAGACGTACACTATATAAGGAAAGGACATAAAGATGAACAAAGAAGAATTAGTACAAGAAGTTGCAAAATTATCAAAAGTTACTCAAAAAGAAGTTAGCGAAGTTTTATCAGTATTAGTTGATACTATTGAAAAAACAGTTGCTAAAGGTAAAAAAGTTACATTAGTTGGCTTTGGTACTTTTGAACCTCGCAAACGTGCTGCAAGAAACGGCAGAAACCCTCAAACAGGTAAAGAAATTAAAATCCCTGCTAAAACAGTTCCTGCTTTCTCAGCTGGTAAAAAATTCAAATTAGCTGTAAACGGCAAATAGTCGATAGCTAAAAAGAACAAAGGGGAACGTAATCTACGTTCCCTTTTTTATTGCTTATTTTTATTGATTTGGGTATTTATACACATGTTTTCAAAAAACATCACCACATTTCTTTGACCGCAAAGAAACGTGGAGTAAAGAAACTCCTGCCCTATGCTGTCTTGGATTTGCTCCACGCTCAGAAAGTTTCGCCTATGTGCTTTGCACAAGTCAGCTCAATTTCCTCGCTATCCGAATTCCGCT
>CAJOPF010000007.1 GCA_905236205.1 Candidatus Gastranaerophilales bacterium | reverse complement strand
TTGGTAGAAAGCCTCTTATAGTGGTTATTTATACCATAAGGAGAAATTAGAAATGTCAAGAATTGGTAAATTACCTATTGAAATACCACAAGGTGTGGAAGTTAAAATTGAAGGTCAAACAGTTACGGCAAAAGGACCAAAAGGTACTGAAGCAGTAGAAGTTCGTCCTGAATTAACAGTAAAAATCGAAGATAACAAAATCTTAGTTATTCCTAACGATAACGAAAGAAAAACGAATGCTTTACACGGTTTAATGAGAACATTAGTTGCTAATGCAGTTAAAGGTGTAAAAGACGGTTTTGAAAAGAAATTAGAAATCAACGGTGTTGGTTATCGTGCAGCTATGGAAGGTACAAAATTAAACATGGCTTTAGGTTACTCTCACCCTGTAATTATCGAACCGCCTGCAGGCATTACAATTGCAGTTGAAGCTAATACAAAAATTACCGTATCAGGTACAAACAAACAAATGGTTGGTGATATCGCAGCTTTAATCAGAAGCAAACGTGGACCTGAAGTTTACAAAGGTAAAGGTATTAAGTACGAAGGCGAATACATCAGACGTAAAGCTGGTAAAGCAGGTAAGAAATAGCGGATTTTCGGTAGGGTGAAACGAACGAAGTGAGTGAAACCCGAAGGAGCAGGCAGCCGTTTGCGAGTTGCTAAATTTGCGATAGCAATTTATACGAGTAAAGAAGGCTGTGCGTACCAGAATAATCCAAGAAACTAACCTATAAGCTTGAGTAAAGCAACCAACAAGGCGACAAGTTAGTAAATTATCACATTAGTAGCCCGCATAAACCCTTGAATCGTCAAGAAGGTTTGGGCAAAGGAGAAAGAAAATGATTAAACAAGAAATTAGAAAACCAAAAGTTCAAAAAAGACACCAATCTATAAGAGTTAATCTTGAAGGAACAACAGAATTTCCAAGATTAGCTGTTTATAGAAGTACAAAACATATTTACGCTCAATTGATTGATGATGAAAAACACGTGACTGTATGTTCAGCATCTTCACTTGATAAAGACTTAAAAGAAAAATTAAAACATGGCGGTAATATTGAAGCTGCTAAATTGGTAGGTGAGGCTATCGCTAAGAAAGCTCTTAAAGCAGGCGTTGAATGTGTTGTTTTTGACAGAGGCGGATTTTTATACCATGGCAGAATCCAAGCATTAGCAGATGCCGCAAGAGAAGCAGGTTTACAATTCTAGTCGTTAAAATAACTAATAGTAAAAAGCATTTATTATGAGAATAAAATCCATAATGAATGCTTTTTATTTGAAAAAATTTTTGGTAACATTTGAAATTGCAGCAACAACATCATCTACGAGACTGAATGCAGAGTTCATAGCATGTGCAATTCTTACCGAATGTCTGAATATTTTTCCCGCTTGCAATACCCCTATTGCGGATATGGCAATATCAAAAATTTTACCGCCAATTGATATTATAATGTTTTCTTTTTCTTCTTTTTTAACTGATTTTTTATACTCTATTAACAATAATATGATTTCGCAAATGGCTTTAATTACGGCAAATAGTGCCACTACACCGATAATTACCCAAGCGGCAAAGTAGGTTTTTGGGTTTGAACATAAATAAATTAGTATAGCCAGTATAATACAAACACTCAGCCAGCTTTCCAATATTGATTTGACAAGGGCTTTTATACCTTTTCTGTATATCCCGTAAATTAGTAACTCAATTATATGTATAAAATTATACCAAACTTGCATAAGTATCTATATCTTCAATAGTGTTCATTTCTGTTGCACAAACAAGAATTGTTTTTTCATCAATTTTCAAACCGCCGATTATATTATGGTCTTTTAATTTATTTAAAAAATTATCAGCGTATTCAACTTCGATTAAAAATTCATTGTAAAAATTTTTAGAAAGAACTTTGATACCTTTATTTTTTAGCTTTTCTGCCAAATCGTGAGCATTCTTAGCTGATAAATAACTTGCCTGTTTGAATCCGTTTTCTCCGAGCAAGCTCAAATATACCGTAGAACAAAGCGCTATTAAAGCTTGATTTGAGCAAATATTACTTGTAGCTTTTTCCCGTTTAATGTGCTGTTCTCTGGTTTGTACCGTAAGTGTAAATGCCTGTTCTCCGTTTGCATCAACAGTTCTGCCTGCAAGTCTTCCAGGTAATTGGCGCATATATTTTTCTTTGCAAGCCATAAAACCTGCGTGAGGTCCGCCAAATGACATCGGGATACCTAAGGATTGAATATCTCCGACTACAATATCAGCTTCTGTCGGAGGTTTTAGGATACCCAATGAAGACGGATTTGTTATAACAATTAACAAAGAATCTTCAATTTTGTTAATTTCTCTGATTTCACCGTAAAAATCAGGGTTTTGAATTATAATTCCCGCGTAGTCGGCAGTATTTTGAGGAATTTCATCAAACATTTCAAGTTCAATATCATTTGCCCAAGCGTAAGTTTGAATAACTTTCATATATTCAGGATTGATTTTATCGAATATAAGAACTTTATTCTTTTTGGAAATTCTTTTTGCCATAATAACAGCTTCTGCCGCTGCGGTTGCACCGTCATAAACCGATGCATTTGAAACATCCATACCTGTAAGTCTGCATATCATTGTTTGAAATTCATACATAACTTGCAGTGTGCCTTGTGCTATTTCAGGCTGATAAGGCGTATATGCAGTTAAAAATTCGTATCGTTCGGCAATTTGATTAACCGCTGCGGGTACAAATTTGTTATATGTGCCTGCTCCAACAAAATAAATATAATCGGAATTATTTTTTTTAGCCAATGTCTGAATTTTTCTTTGAGTCTGCATTTCGCTCAGAGCTTCAGGTAAATTTAATTCTGACATTCCGGCTTTTTGTGGAATTTGTTTAAAAAGCTCATCTACAGAACATTTTGAAATACTTTTAAGCATTTCTGTTCTGTCTTGTTCATTTAACGCTGTAAAATTTCTCATTACTTAACTTCTTCTGTATAATCTTTGTAATCCATTAAATCGTCCATTTCAACGCTGTCGCCGGTGAAATCAACTTTAACAAGCCAGCCGCTTTCGTATGGATTATCATTTAATATTTCGGGTGAATTAACAACATTCTCATTAACTTCAGTAACTGTTCCTGATATTGGCATATAAATTTCTGATGCGGCTTTAACAGATTCTACTGTCGCAAATACATCCCCTTTATTAAAATTAGCGCCGACTTCAGGTAATTCTAAAAACACGATATCTCCAAGTTGTTCAATTGCGTAATCTGTTAAACCTATTGTATAGCTGTCATCTTCGTTTTTAGAAACATATTCATGAGTTTTTGAACATAAAATTGATTCTGTTGTTATCATTTATTTCTCCTTATTACTATTATGTTTTTTTACAAAAGGTTTTTTAACGATTTGGGCATCATATAATTTTTCCCTAATCATAATTTGTATTGTAGAACCAACTACAAGATTTTGCAAATTTTTTATGTATCCGAGAGCAATGTTTTCATTTAAAGTCGGAGCATATCCTCCGCTTGTTACATTACCTATTTTTTCACCGTTGTAATAAATTTCGTATTCGTGTCTTGGAACGGCACGTGATAGCATTTTTAAGCCTATTAGCTTTTTGTCTGTTCCGTTTTTAAGTTGAGACATAATCGTCTCTTTGCCGTTGTAATCTTCAGTTTTATCTTTTGGTACTGACCATGAAAGACCTGCTTCAACAGGAGTTGTTGTTTCATTAAGGTCATTTCCGTATAAGTGCAGTGCCGCTTCAAGTCTTAAGGTATCTCTTGCTCCTAAACCTACGGGCATAATAGAAAATTGTTTTCCTGCGTCAAGCAACAAATCCCACATTTTAACGGCATCTTTATTCTTAATTAAAATCTCATATCCGTCTTCACCTGTATAACCAGTTCTGGAAACCATTGTCTCTATATCATTTAAAACTGCTTTTTCAATTGTAAAAAAGTCTTGGTTTAAATTATATCCTATTTTTCTCAAAAGGGCATCGGCTTTTGGTCCTTGGACTGCAAGTAGCGAATAATTATGTGACTGATTGTCTATATAAACGTCGTAACCGATACTGTTTCTAACAAACCAGTTTACATCTTCATCAATTCTTGAAGCATTAACTATCAAAAAATATTTGTTATCTTCAAGCTTGTAAATTATTAAGTCATCGACAAGCCCTCCGTTTTCATTCGTTAATTGGCAATAAACAGCCTTTGAATTATATAATTTTGAAATATCCTGAGGAACAATTTTATTTAAAAATTTCAAGGAATCTTTGCCTGATACAAAAACTTCACCCATGTGCGAAACATCAAATAAACCAACATTTTCACGTACATTTTTATGTTCTTCAATTATGGATTTGAATTGCACAGGCATATGCCAGCCTGCGAAATCAACCATTTTTGCCCCAAACTCAACTTGCTTGTCGTGTAACAAAGTTTGTTTTGTCATTTTAACCTCTCTGATTATGATTGTGCCTTTAAATAAGCGTCATGTCAATGAAATCTAAATTTTTGTAATATTTTTGAACATGCTGTTTTATGATGATACAATGTTATATTATAGGGGATTTGTATAGGTGTAATTATGGCAAGTAGTTTTGCATTAGATAATTTTTTAGAAAAAGCTGTTAAATCGGATGCTTCAGATATCCACTTAAAAGTCGGCGAGAGACCAATGCTTCGCAGAGACGGCGCTATTTTAAAAATAGATATGCCGCCTTTAACAAGAGAAGATATGAATCAAATGGTGGGAAAGGTTGTTCCTGATTTTATAAAAGACAGAGTTGCAAGTGCTACTGATTTGGATTTTTCTTATAATATTCAAGGTGTTGCGAGATTTAGGGTTAATTTGTCCCGCTCATTGACTGAATTTAGTCTTGTTTTTCGTGTTATACCTTATGTTATAAGCAGTTTTGAAAAATTGAATTTACCTGCGTCTATGCAGCAATTTGCGGATTACAATAACGGTATTGTCTTGGTTACAGGTCCGACAGGAAGTGGCAAATCAACGTCGTTGGCTTCTTTTATTGATTACATAAATGCTAAATATCAAAAACATATTATTACGGTAGAAGATCCTGTCGAGTTTGTATTTACGGATAAAAAATGCAAAATCTCTCAAAGACAAGTTGGTATTGATACTCAATCTTTTGCAACAGGTATTAAATATGCTTTGCGTCAAGACCCTGACGTAATTCTTGTCGGTGAGATTCGTGATGTTGAAACGCTGGATAGTGCTTTGAAAGCTGCGGAAACAGGTCACCTTGTTTTCTCTACTATGCACACAAATGATGCTGTTCAAACCATATACAGAATTATAAATATGTATAATCCTGAGGATAGAGATATTGTAAGACGGCAAGTTGCCCAAACTTTGAGAGGAACAATTGCTCAAAAACTCGTAAAAAAGGCTATTGGAAAGGGCAGATACCCTGCCTGCGAAGTTTTGGTTGTAACTCCGACTGTAAAAGATTTTATTCTGAAAGATGAAATAGACAGTATTTATGACCTTATTAAGAATGGTTCATTTAACGATATGTTCTCTATGAATGCCTCGTTGCATAAATTGGTTGAAATGGGCGCAATTACAAAAGAAACTGCTCTTGAGGCTTCCGATGATAAAAACGAATTGGAACAATTCTTCCGCGGTGTATACAGAGGAACTAAAAACGGGGATTTGTATGAATAACGTTCTGACAGAGGCTATAAATCTAAAATCTTATAACTTGAGCGAATCCGATAAAATTATTGTTATGTACTCAAAAGAACACGGACTAATTAAAGGTGTTGCAAAAGGAGTGAAAAAGCCTAAGAGTAAACTTGGAGCAAGAATGGATTCTCTCGTTGCCAACAAAGTTATGTTATATAAGGGGAAAAATTTGGATACAATTTGTCAAGCAGAGTCTTTAAATACGTTTAAAGAAACACGTCAGGATTTAGATAAAATTCTATATTCGTCATATATTTCGGAAGTTGTTTCAATTTTTGGAATAGAGGATGATCCTTCAAGTAAAGAGGTTTATGAACTTTTTTACAAGGCTCTAGATAGAATTTCCGGAGCAAAATCGAAAAAAGATGTTTTAATTGCTGTAATTAAATTTCAGTTAAAAATGATGCTTATTGTAGGCTTTGGGTTGGAATTTGACAGCTGTCTGTGTTGTCGTGAACAAATATTGGATGAAGATATGTATTTCTCTGTTCAAATGGGCGGTGTTGTCTGCAAGGAATGTAACGAGGCCTTAGGCGTAAAATTAAAATTACATCATAAAATGAGAGATTTTTTACAGGCAATGATGCAATTTGATTTTTGTTATGAAAGTGATTATGATAAAAAAGCAACTAACAAGGTCTGTGAAGTATGCTTTAACCTTTTAAACGAGTATATTCAGTCTCACACAGATAAAAAGATTAAGGCAATTTCTGTCGTTGACGTATAGACAATTTATGAAACATGTTACAAAAAACTCAAAAATGTAAATTTTAAGGGTTGTTTTATGTTTCAAAATCTGTTATTATGGGTATAAGTTAAATGTATATACGGACATATACATTAAAAACAGTAATATTAAAAAAACGGAGGTTTTTAATATGGGTCAAATTTCATTTACAGGCTTAGCCTCAGGTATGGACACAAGTTCGTGGATTGAAGCCTTAGTATCAGTAAAACAAAAATCGGTTACGACTTTGAAAACAAAACAAACGTCAACCGAGAAAGCTAAATCTGTTTTAGATACCGTAAAATCCTCTGTATCTTCTTTAAGATCTTCTGTTGAGAAGTTAACGGATTCAAAGTTTGGTGGAAACTTTGATTTGTTTGCTAAAAATGCCGTAACTTCATCAAACTCAAGTGTTGTTACAGCGACTGCAACTCCGGATGCCGCTCGACAATCTCTTGATATTGTGGTTAATCAGCTTGCTACATCTACTACGGCAACTTCTACTTATAATTCTAAAATCAATGATGAAACCGTTTTCAATAAGCTGGCTTCAGGAAATGCTAAAGAAGGTAAATTCAGTGTTTTTGTTGACGGTAAAAAAAGCGATATAGAAATTGAAGAAGATGAAAATTTAGGCAGTATAATCTCAAAGTTAAACAGTATTGAGGGTGTAAATGCTTCAATTTCAGACGGTAAAGTCCAAATCAGTGCAGAAGGCGGTAAAGAAATTGTTATCGGTTCCGCTTCTGATGAGGCAAATTTCGCATCTGTATTGGGCTTGGTAAAAGATTCTGAAACAGGTGATTACGAAAGCTATACATCTGTTTCTGCAATCAATACTTCTGATAAACTTGTTGATATCTTCGGTGAAAGCGTAAAGGGTACGTTTAATATTGGAAATCAAGAGTTTACGATAGATGAAAATACTTCTTTAAAATCTTTAATCGGTAGTATAAACGGAAAAGCCGATTCAGGCGTGAATGCATATTGGGATGCTTCTGCAGGTACTCTTGTATTAAAATCTAAAACCGATGGCGCATTTAATATCAATATCGAAGCTGTTACAAGTAATTTGACTGATGTTTTAGGTTTTACATCAAGTGTTTTTGATGAAGAAGAAGGAGTCTATAGCTCTTCTCTTGTTCAAAGTACTCAAAAATTAGGTGATTATGCAAAACTTAACATAAACGGTACTGACATTATATCTTCATCAAATACGGTTACAAGTGATATTTCGGGTATTGACGGTTTGACCTTAACGTTAAAATCAGTTACTACCGAAAACGAAGAAGGTGTCAGAGAATCTACCACTATTTCTGTTGCACAGGATACAGATGCATTATTAGGTGCTGTTAAATCATTTATTGATTCTTATAACAAAACAATTGATACAATTGACAGCAAAACTGCTAAAGATGGTGCTTTGTACGGTGATACATCTCTTACTTCAATCAGAAACAATTTGAGAAGAACAGCTATGTCACCTATTGAAAGTTCTGATTTGAAAATGCTTGCAAATATCGGTATTACAACAGGTTCTGCAACTAACTCAACAGATACTTCAAGTGTAAATAAGCTGCAGCTTGATGAAGAAAAATTCAAGAGTGTTTTATCAGAAAATCCTGAAGCCGTAAAACAACTTTTATTGGGCGATAATAAAGGTAATGATAATTCAGGCGGTATTTTGAACAGTATTGAAAAAATTACCGAAAGTGCGCTTGATAGCACATCAGGTTATTTTGAAACAAAGACAAAATCATACGATTCACAAATTGACTCTTTGAAAAGGTCAATAACTTCTGCTCAAAGTAAAGTAGATGCATATAGAGAAAGATTGCAAAAACAATTTAACAATATGGAGCAAATCATTTCTTCAATTCAAAGCTCATACAGTCAGTTTTCTATATAAAACATTTACTAAATTTATACGTTATTTAGGAGAGCAACGTCAATATCGAGGTCGCTCTCTTTTACGTAGCCTTTCATAATAGGCACAATTACTTTGATAATATTATCTTCAGCTTTTTTATCTTTAAGCATTGTTTGTATAAGTTTTTGAGTAGAAAATTTAAAAGTTTTATCATAAAATCCGAATTTATGAAGCAAAACAGTAGCCAATTCTTTATAGTTTGCATCAATCAATTTAGTTTTATGGGCATAGTTGAATATAAAATGCAGTCCGTATGCAACAGCTTCCCCATGAGTGAACATTTTGTAATTTGTAAGTTTTTCGAGTGCGTGTCCGTATGTATGACCGAAATTAAGTATTTTTCTCAGTCCACTTTCTTTTTCGTCTTTTGTAACGACAGCTATTTTTAGCTCTATGCAAACTTTGATTACTTTTTCCAAAAATCTTAAATCTCTGTCCAGTATTTTTGCACAATGAACAGATAAAAAATCAAATAAACCAAAATCAAATCTGGCTTCGCAGCTTTTTTCTATAAATGCGTATTTTACGACTTCCGCAAGACCGCTTTTAAATTGAATTTCATCTAAAGTATTTAAGAAATTAAGATTTATATAAACTGCGCTTGGCTGATAAAAAGCTCCTACAAGGTTTTTACCAAAGTCTGTATCTATTGCGACTTTGCCGCCAACGGAAGAATCAACGCAGGCTAACAATGTTGTTGGCACTTGTATAAATGTTATTCCTCTCATGTATGTTGATGCGGCAAATCCTGTAATATCTCCGACTACACCGCCGCCAACGGCTATTAGTGCACTTTTTCTGTTAAGTCCTTTTTTTTCGCAACATTGAATAATTCTTTGATAATTTTTGAAGTTTTTTTGAATTTCTCCGTCTTTTAAGATAAAAATTTCATCAGATTTAAAATTTAATTTTTTACCGTAAAGTTTATAAACTTTTTCGCTTATTACAACCAAATATTTTTTTAAATTGAAGTCATTTATAATACGACTTTTTAAGTCTTCAATAGAATCTGTATCCATATAAATAGGGTAAGTTTTTTTTCTTTCTTCAATTTCTACCTCAATTTTATTCGGCATATTCTTCTATCCTTTTCATAACTTCTTCAATGATATTATATTTAGATTTTTCACAAGTGTCAATAATTATAAGCGCCTTTTGGTAATTAGGTTCTCGTTTATTAAGAATTTCTTCAATTTTTTCAGCGCCAAAGCCATGTTTTAAAAGCGGTCTGTGAGTTTCATTTTTAATTCTTTCAAAAAGAACTTTTGCTGAGGCTTTCAAGTATATTGTGTATCCGTTTTGGTTCAAAATATTTCTGTTTTCTTCTCTTTCAAAAGCTCCGCCGCCAAGTGAAATGATTTGATTTTCTTTTTGTACTAAATTCTTTATTGCATCAGTTTCCAAATCTCTGAAATATGGTTCTCCAAATTGTTCAAATATTTTGGAAATAGTCATATTTTGGGTTTCTTCAATATATTTGTCAACATCTGTCAAATCAAAGACAGGATATTTTTCTTTAAGAGCTTTGCCGATATATGTTTTTCCTGCCCCCATCATTCCTGCTAAAATAATATTATTTTTCATAAGCCTTTTTAATTTCTTTCAAAGAATCTCCGCCAAATTTTTTCAAAAATTCATCAATTAAAATCCAAGCTATGCGTGCTTCAGCTAAAACCGCGCACGCAGGTACCGCGCAGGTATCAGAACGTTCAAAATGGGCTTCCGTTGCTTCTTGTTTGTATAAATCTACGGTTTTGAGCGGAGTTCTCATTGTCGGTATAGGTTTCATTACCGCCTTAACTATAATTGGTTCGCCGTTTGACATACCGCCTTCTATACCGCCTGCATTATTTGTCTTTCTGTAAATCTTTCCGTCTGCAATAAAGACTTCATCGTGCATTTTGCTTCCTAAGAGTTCTGCGGCTTTTGTCCCAGCACCTATTTCTACTGATTTTACAGCAGGAATACTCATAACAGCCTGTGCTATTCTACCGTCAAGTTTTCTGTCCCAATGTACGTGAGAGCCGAGACCTACGGGGATATTTCCGAAGATGACTTCAAATTTTCCGCCTAATGTATCGCCTTTATTTTTTGCATCATCAATAGCTTCCTTCATCATATCGGTTGCAACATCATCAGCACAGCGTAATTCTGAGTGTTCTGCCGATTCTTTTAACAGAGTGTAATTTTGCGGCAACACTTCAGCTTTTACGTTTCCGATTTGTGTTACGTGTGAAAATCCGATTATAGCAAATTCTTTAAGCATTTGTTTTGCAACTGCGCCGACTGCAACTTCAATGGCTGTTGAACGTGCGCTTGAACGTTCAAGTACGTCTCTTAAATCTTCAAGGTTATATTTTATTGCACCCGCAAAATCTGCGTGTCCGGGACGAACTTTTGTAAATGATTTGTCAGCTACAAGTTTTAATATTTCTCTGTTTTTTAAATCAACAACGGAAGTGCTCATTGGAATTTTCCAATTTTCAAAGTCTTTGTTTTTAACTTCCAAGCAGATAGGAGCGCCTGTTGTAAGTCCTAATCTTACTCCCGACTTTATTTCACAGGTATCAGCCTCAATTTGCATTCTTTTTCCGCGACCATAACCTGCTTGTCTTCTTTTTAATTCTTTATTTATATAATCTTCGTCAATTTTAAAACCTGAAGGTATTCCTTCAATTATTGCATTTAAACATTTTCCGTGGCTTTCTCCGGAAGTTAATACCCTGAAATTGCTCATTTTACCTCTATATATTTTTGTTTTTTACTTATCTGCATATCTTAAAAAGATTTGCTGTTTAGTTTGCATCATTTCTTCAATTATTAACCAGTTTCCATTAGGTTGTTTTTGCCAAATTTGATAAGTTTTTAACCAATAGTTATCATTCATTGGTTGTCTGAGTGAACTTACTTTTATCCCATTTGCAACTTTTGTTGCGGTTATATTTTTATATTTATTTTTATAATTGCGAATTTTAGCTGTTCCTTGACTGATTTTCATTTGTTTTGCATAAGTGCTCATATCAGTTGTTGCATTAGCCGTAGAACCGTCAGGTTTTACAACTTGGCGTATAATTTTTGCTTTTGGTGAATAATAATTTAATAATGATGGGCTGTATGAGTTTGCAGCAGAAACATAATTTGAAAAGAGATTTTTTGCAGTTTCTAAATCATCAGCAAATGAGGGTATTGTTAAAAATATAAATATTACAATTAAAAAGGATAACTTTTTCATAAATATTTTCTCCAATTCGCTATTATTTTTATTTTATCACAAATACTCATAAAAAAAAGCTCCTTTTGTGCAGGAGCTTTTTAATACTTTTATCTAATATTTATTATTTTTTCAAGAAATCAGGAATTTCTATATTTGAAAATCCTGGTAAAGTTGGAGGTGTTGGCTCAGCTTTTTTTGCTACGCTGCCTGTGAACGCTCCTGAGAAGAAATCAGCTGCGCTTAATTGAGATTTCGCTTGTGCTTTTTCTGCTTGTACAGCGCTGTGAGATTTCATTTCAAAACCTGTTGCAATAACAGTGATTTTCACTTCACCTTGCATATTATCATCGGTAACAGTACCGAAAATAACTGTGGCATCTTCTTGAACAGCATTATTGATAAGATCCATAGATTTATATACATCGTTCAAGCCTAAATCAGGGCCGCCTGTAATGTTAACGATAACACCTTTAGCTCCGTCAATAGTTGTTTCAAGTAATTTAGAATCAATAGCTTTTCTTGCAGCTTCTTCTGCTCTGCCTTCGCCTTGACCTACACCAATACCCATCAATGCAGAACCTGAAGCGCTCATTACAGAACGAACGTCTGCAAAGTCTACGTTTATCATACCAGGTATTGTAATTATATCTGTGATACCTTGAACACCTCTTAAAAGAACTTCATCAACTACTGCGAATGCTTCTGTTAATGCAGCTTTTGCCCCTGCAGCCGTTAACAAGTTGTCATTAGGAATTACAATAATAGCATCAACGGCATCTTTTAATTTTTCGATACCTGCCAAAGCTTGTTTTGTACGTTTTGGACCTTCAAAGCTAAATGGTTTTGTTACAACTGCAATTGTAAGAATTTCTAAATCTTTAGCGATTTTTGCAACTACGGGAGCTGCACCGGTACCTGTTCCACCGCCCATACCTGCGGTTACAAATACCATATCAGCGCCTTCAATTGCTTTTGTAATATCTGTTTCAGCTTCTCTTGCAGCAGCTTCACCAACTTCAGGGTTACCGCCTGCGCCAAGACCTTTGGTTGTATTTGTACCAAGTCTTACTTTATTTGGCGCTGCACCATATTGCAATACTTGTGCATCCGTGTTCATTAAGTAAAAATCAACACCTGACAAACCTGCTTTAATCATTCTGTTTACAGCATTTCCGCCGCCGCCGCCTACACCTATAACCTTAATTTTGGCAGGGTTTACGACATCAGGTCTGTAACTTTCTTCTTTTCCGACATTTAAAAAGTCTGCCGCTTTGTTAAAATTATCCACTTTTATTCCTCTTTTGTTACTATCTGACAATATTATAACATAAAATTATGTATATGCTACTACAAAATTATTATTCAATCTTATCATTATTTCAAGAACTATGTATTTTTGTTACAAAATTGTTACTTAAAAAGTAAAAATAAATAATTCGCTTATATCTACATTTAGCGCGTCTGCTATTGATATAAGGTTTGTTATTACAAAATCCGTTTGTCCTCGTTCTATTTTACCAAGTGTTTTAATCGACATTTCAGTTAATTCCGCCAGTTTTTCTTGTGAAAGTCCTTTTTTGGTTCGTTCAATTCTTATTTTTTGTCCAATATTAAACAAAATTTCTTTTTTATAAGTATCCATTCTTTTATTTTACGTATTGACTTTTTTTGTTCAAGGTATAAAATATCCTTAATAGGAATTATAATACTTATAAAGGTGATTTATATGTTTAAATGTGAATTTAATGAACATGTAGAAATAAAAGATATTTTAGATTACAGGTGTAATCACCTTATGATATTGTCTAATATTATTGATATTTGTATTAATGAGGATGAGCTAAATTTAAAGCCCGAAGATACAGTTTATATCAACGAGCTTTTGCAAAATGAAATTAATTTATTACTGGAAGATTTACGCTTCAGTGATGTAATTTAGTAATGTTCTTACACCAACACCTGTTGCACCTGCAATAAATTCTTTTTGAGGTTTTTCCAAAAATGCTGTGCCGGCAACATCAAAGTGAGCCCATTTAACGTCATCTGTTACAAACTCTTTCAAGAACAAGCCTGCTGCAGATGCACCACCCCAGCGTGAGCCTGTATTTTTCATATCTGCGATTTCACTCTTTAAACTGTCAAAATACTCTTTAAACATTGGCATTTCCCAGTATCTTTCACCAGATTTTTCGCCGACTTCAATTAACTTTTTAACGAGTTCATCATTATTGCCCATTATACCTGATGCGTGAGTACCGAGAGCTACCATACAAGCGCCTGTAAGAGTCGCTATATCAATAATTTCATCTACTTTCAGTTCACAAGCATAGCAAAGTGCATCTGCAAGAGTTACTCTGCCTTCTGCATCAGTATTATCTATTTCAATTGTCTTGCCGTTTTTAGCTGTTAAAATGTCCCCCGGCTTGTAAGCATCAGGACCTATCATGTTTTCGCAAGCCGCTATTATACCGTGAACTTCAACGTCTGGGGCAAATTCTTTTATTTTGCTCATAACACCTAAAATACAAGCTGCTCCTGACATATCATCACGCATTGTAAGCATTGATGCAGCAGGTTTTAAGTCCATACCGCCGCTGTCAAAGCATAAACCTTTACCAATTATTGCAATTCTTTTTTTAGGGTTTTGAGGAATGTATTTCATGTGTATAAATTTAGGTTCTTTTGCACTTCCTCTTGCCACTGCAAGATATGCTGTCATTCCCATTTCTTCACATTCTTTTCTGTCATATACTTTAGTTTCCAAACCTAAACTTAAAGCTATTTCTGCCAATTTTGCAGGAGTTGCATATTCAGCAGGTTCGTTTGCGATATTTCTTGTTAATTCCATTGCTTGCGCACGTTTTTGACCTTTTTTAACCAAATTCTCATCGGCATTAACGTATAATGTTTCTATGTGGTCTTTCTTTTCTGTTTTATATTTGTCAAAAGCGTAATCTGCTATCATTGCACCTTCCGATATCATATCCGCAAAATCGAAATTTATTCCGTTAAAATCAAAAGCAACTGTTTTCGATTTCATTTGTAATGCTTTCTTTACGGCTTTTGAAACTGATTCTCTTATTTTGTTTCTGTTTAAATCTTCTTCTTTTCCAAGACCTAAAACGAGAATTTTTTTAGCTGCTTGTTTGCCGTATGTCGGAAGCAAATATGTTGTTCCGCACTTTCCTTCAAATTTGTCTTGTTTTAATGCGTATTCGTTTGCAATTTCGTTTGAGGTTTCTTTGCCTTCAAACATGTTTACAACAAGAATATCACATTCTTGATTTTTTACGTCAGAAATAATCTTAATTTCCATATATTTTTCCTTTCTTTTTGCAAGTTTATAATAGCATATAAATTTTTTTTAATAAAGTGTACAAAAAGTATTTGTTCATGTTAAAATTTAATTAGTAGTAGTTAAATTTTTTGAAAATATACGCAATGTAATTACTTTTTTATATATCACAATTGAAAAGGAGTTTATTCGGTAGGCTATATGTGCCGAAGTTGTGTGTATTTGTAAAAAATAGAAAGAATAGGTATTAAATTTATGGATTTAATTTCAATGGTCGCGATTATTATAGTCGTTGTCTTAGCCATTGTATTTACAGCTGTACTTGTAAGTCAGCGCGCAAAATACAATGCTTTGAAAGAAGATGCTTTGAAAAAGCAAAATGATTTGGAAGAAAAAGAAAAACTTCTTGTTAAAGAAGCTATGATTAAAGCAAAAGATGCTTTACAAACAGAGAGAGAACAATTAAACGAAGAAGAAAGAACAAGGAGACAAGAATTGTCTCGTCAAGAAGCTAAATTGGCTCAAAGAGAAGATGTTTTGGAAGACAAAATTCAGGACGCAACAGAAAAAGAAGCTGCAGCTCAAAAGAAAATGGATGAACTTTTGGAAAAAGAAGATTATCTTGCTGAGTTGGTTCAAAAACAAACTTCAGAACTTGAAAGAATTTCGGGTATGTCTGCAGAAGATGCTAAAAATATGCTTTTAGAACAAATTAAGAATGATTTGGCTCAGGAAGAATTACAGTTAATTCGTGAAAATGAAGCTAAGATAAAAGAAAAGGCTCTTGAACAATCTCAAGAAATTCTTTCTACAACTATGCAAAGATGTGTTATGGATCAGGTCGTGGAAAGTACCGTTTCCGTTGTTTCTTTGCCAAATGATGAAATGAAAGGCCGCATAATCGGTCGTGAAGGAAGAAATATCAGAACTTTAGAAACTCTTACAGGTGTTGATTTGATTATTGATGATACCCCTGAAGCTGTTGTATTGTCAAGCTTTGATCCCGTAAGACGTGAAGTTGCAAAGCTTGCTTTGGAAAAACTTATTTCCGACGGTCGTATTCATCCTGTAAGAATTGAAGAAATGGTAAATAAAGCTCAGGAAGAAGTTGAAAAGAAGATTTTTACGGAAGGTGAAAACGCAGCGCTCGATATGGGCATTATGGGCTTAAATAAAGAACTCATCAAAACTTTGGGACGTTTGTATTACAGAACAAGCTACGGTCAAAATGTTCTTAAACACTCTCTTGAAGTTGGTCATATAGCAGGAATGTTGGCAGCTGAATTGGGCGCTAATGTTAATGTCGCAAAACGTGCAGGTTTACTTCACGATATCGGTAAAGCCGTTGACCAAACTCAAGAAGGAACGCATATTCAGCTAGGTGTTGAAATTGCCAATAAATATGGTGAAAAAATGGAAATTATTCACGCTATTGAGGCTCATCACAATGATGTTACTGCAAATACCATTGAGGCTGTGTTGGTGAAACTTGCTGATGCTATCTCAGCAGGTCGTCCGGGGGCAAGACGTGATACTTTGGAAATTTATATTAAACGTTTACAAAAAATTGAAGAAATTGTAAATGATTTCAAAGGTATCAAGCAGTCATTTGCTGTTCAGGCAGGCAGAGAAGTAAGAGTTATTGTTGAAGCTGAACAATTTGATGATTTGGCATCTCAAAAACTTGCAAGAGATATTGCAAAACGGATTGAAGATGAACTCGATTATCCTGGACAAATAAGAGTTACGGTTGTAAGAGAGTTCAGAACAACTGAAATTGCAAAATAGTAATTTAAAATAAAATGGAAAAAAATAATTTAAAAATTTTATTTTTTGGCGATGTAGTCGGTAGAATCGGTAGAAATGCCGTTACCGACTATTTGCGCGATAACAAGCAAAATTACGATTTTGTTATATTAAATGCTGAAAACGCTTCACATGGTTTTGGATTAACTCAAAAAAATTACAATCAGCTTGCCGAAGCGGGAATAAACTGTTTTACATCAGGAAATCACATTTGGGATAAGAAAGAAATTTTTAATTATATTGATGATGCAGATAAATTGGTTCGTCCTATGAATTACCCTGAAGGTACGAAAGGTACGGGATACAGGATTTTTGATGTCGGAAATTATAAAATTTGCGTTGTCAATTTCTTGGGACGTGTATTTATGCAGCCATTGGATTCTCAGTGGAAACTCTTTGAAGATAATATAGAAAAGTTTAAAGAAATTACTCCGAACATTATTATTGATTTTCATGCAGAGGCTACGGCTGAAAAAATTTGTTTTGCTAAATTTTGTTCCGCTTTTGGTATAAGTGCATTTATCGGTACTCATACTCACGTACAAACTGCTGACGAACAGATATTAAATAATATGGCGTATATTACGGATGTCGGATTTTGCGGAGCTGAAAATAGTGTTATCGGTATGGAATATACAACATCTCTTGCAAGAATGACGACTTGTCTGCCTGAAAGATTTGAGGTGGCTCAGGATAATGTTGCGATATTGAATGCGGTTGAATTTACCATAGATGCTTTTACGGGTAAAGCAACCGAAATAAAAAGAATTTATGAGAAAATAATATATGAAAATAATGAGGAGGGTAATCTTGCAAAAGAACAAACCTGATTGGAGGTGTGTATTATGAAAAAAGCAGATTTTCATATCCACACAAATTATTCCGATGGTGTTTTTACACCTGAAAAAATCGTAGATACAGCTCTGGAAGCAGGTCTGGAAGCTATTGCTCTGACAGACCATGATAATACTCTGTCTTATGGTATTGCTCAGGAGTATTTGAAAAGTATCAACAAAGAAAATTCTTTGGAAATAATTCAAGGTGTTGAAATAAATACCATGTATAAAAATTATGAAGTACATATTCTGGGCTATTTTATGAATACTGAAGATGAAGATTTTAAAAATCTTATTAAAAATCAACAGGAAGCCAGAGTAAATCAAACTCTTGAAATTATTGACTTATTGGATAAAAAAGAGGGTATTAAAATTTCTTTTGATTCAATTCTTGCACAGGTTGCACAAGGCGGAAGTATCGGGCGACCTCATATTGCAAAGGCTATAACTTCTGCGGGCGGAACTGACAGTGTTATGGAATCATACAGCAAGTACATCAATGATAATTCTCCCGTATATGTGCAAAGAAAAACAGTTTCTCCGCAAGATGCCGTTGAAATTATCTATGATGCAGGTGGAATACCTGTTATAGCTCATCCGCATGATATTGATATCGCAGAAACTCTTATTAAGGATTTAATGTCCTACGGCTTGCGCGGTATAGAAGCTTATCACAGAAAACATTCTCCTGCTGTTGTTGAATATTTTTCTTCAATGGCAGAAAAACTCGGATTGATAGTAACAGGCGGCTCTGATTTTCATTCTCCGAATATGCTCAACGGACAAATTCTTTTGGGTAAACACTTTATTCCTGAATGGATTTACGATAAATTGATTCAGGAAAAGAAACGACTTGATATGGCATAAAGAGGTTAAAATGAACAAATCGTCAGCTTTTACTTTAAATGAAATAGCGGTTATAGGGCTTCTTATTCTAATTACGGCATTTTTAATTATTCCGAATTTGATAGAAGACGATAGCAAACTTGAAGTAATTTCAAGTTGGAAAAATTCATATAAAAATATGGAATATATCTTTTCTGCAATTCAGGCACAAGCTTCAAAGAAGGATAATGCAGTTTTTCTAAAAGCTAAATCAGATGAAGAAAAAGAAAAAGCTTTGGCGGATATGTTGGCTCCGTATTTGCGTTTTGAAAAAGCTGTTTCAATTGAAGATTATTCACCAAAATATATGAATGGTAAAAAAATAAACATAAAAGATGAAGTTTATATTACAAATTTTCATCTTACCGCCTCAGGTAAAATCGTTGGTGTAAAATGGTTGAATACTCCGCATTTAGTAACGGATAATCTGCCGATAGCAATTATATCCGTTGATTTAAACGGGTTTGATAAGCCTAATAGATGGGGTTATGACGTGTTTGGTTTAAATCTTTATACAAACAAAATTGAACCAATAGGCAAGACTAATGATGATTTTCTTTTGAAATTAGACTGCTCAAGTAGTGGAATGGGGTTAACCTGTTCTTACTTCTACTATAACTATGGCGGTCAATTAAATTAGTTTGGCGCAGTATTTATTTATCGGACAATTTGCACAATCAGGCTTTTGCGGTTTGCAACAATTTTGGCCATGTGTAACTATTAAGGTATTTATTTCTATCCAGTATTTTTCAGGGAGTTTTTTTCTGAGGGCAAATTCTGTTTCTTCAGGATTTTTGGTTTTAACATATCCAAGCCGATTAAAAATTCTGTGAACGTGAACATCCACACAAATTGCAGGTTCGTTAAAACCTCTTGCTACAACTAAATTTGCAGTTTTTCTTCCTACTCCGTTAAGTTTACATAATTCATCTATATCGCAGGGTACTTGACCGTTATATTTTTCAATAAGTTCTTTTGACAGTTGTATTATTTGTTTTGCTTTGTTTGCATAAAAACCTACGGGATATATTGCTTTTGATAAGACTTCTTCTTTGACATTAGCCATTTCTTCAGGTGTTTTTGCAAGCTCTAGCATTCTTAATGTCGCAGGATAAGTTGTTTTGTCATTAGTTCTTAAACTTAATATGCAAGCAATAAGTACCAAATAAGGATTGTTGAAACTGTCCATTAAGCCTACAAAATCACTTTTGGGCTGATGAGCTTCTTTTAATGCTTCTACAATATCGTCAATTTTAGCCATTTAGCAATCTCTCAATATCTATATCAAGTTTTAATTTTAAAGCATATATGTTATTCCGTTCAAATTTTTGCATTTTTACTGCATCTTTTTCTGTCGTAACGATTTTACCCGACAATTTTGCAATTTCTTCGTATTTATAAGAGTGGTGGTCTTCATAAGAAATCTCTCTTATAAGGTTAAATTTCTGTTTTACAAATGCAAAAAACTGTTCGGGCTGACCGATGGCACATATAGCCGTAACATCAGTTTTCAGCGGAAGAACTTCGGTTGTTTTAATGTTGTATGTATATCCTGGAGTTACATTACAAACAAATGTTTTGTCTTCATCAAATGTTTCAAAAATGTTTGTAAGAATACTCGTTCCGATTTTTTCAGGGGTTTTGTTCATTATGACAAGTTTATCCGCACGTCTTAGTCCTGTAAAATCTTCTCTAAGCGGACCTGCAGGCAAATGCTTTCTGTTTCCGAAAAGCTTTTCGCTGTCAACAAGAACAAGGTTTAAATCTCGTTGTATTTTTCTGTGTTGAAAACCGTCATCAAGAATAATAACATTTACTCCAAGTTTTTCTATTGCATAATTTGCAGCCTTAACTCTGTCTGAACACGTTAAAACACTTATTCCTCTAAGATTTTCCGCAAACCAATAAGGTTCATCTCCTGCTTCTTCAGCTGTATGGAAGATTTCAGTACCGTTGGAAATAAGGTTTACAACTTTATTAGAAAGCTTACCGCCGTAACCTCTTGAAATTATGGCAACTTTTTTGTCTTGTGTTAAAAGATATTTTGCAATTTCCGCTACAAGAGGAGTTTTGCCCACGCCACCCGTTGTCAGGTTTCCTACTGATATAACATAAGCATTAACCTTGTAGGAATGTAGTATGTCTTTGTCATAAAGAAAGTTTCGGAGTGCCGTTATTTTTGAATAAAAAAATGAAAACACATCTAAAAGAGGTAATAACAAACTTTTAGCCTCTTTGTCATAATGTATTTGAGTTATTATTTTTTTTAAATTCATATTTTTAGAACATCAATCTGAATAATAAAAATCTTTTGTTTAGTTTTTCCGTAAATTTACGTAGATTTTTAGCGGTTTCTGCAACATCAGTCAGTGTTTTGCTAACTTCTTCTTTTTGCTCGGCATTAAGAGAATTTACTACCTCTAAAGCGCTTGAAATATCAACCATAGCTTTATTTACTTTTTCAACAGTTCCTAGTAGTTGGTCTTTTAGCTTTTTATCCTTAGTCATCAAATTAACTGAAGTACTTATTTCACTGATATTATTAACAATTATGTTCAAATCATTACCAAGTTGTTTGGCATCAGTATTATCAAGAATTTTGTTCAAATTATTTGTCATGTGAGTTAATGCTTTTGTTGCATCAAACAATGTCGGCTTGAAATTAGGATCATTACCTATATCGCTGACTAATGTCGTAATTTTACTGAAATCATTAGTGAATTTTTCTGTCATATCCATTAACTTATCCAAATCTTTATCTGAAGATTCAATAAGTTTTTCGGCTTTTGCCATTGTTGTTGTAGCTTGAGCTGTTAATTCATTGATATTAACAACCGATTGTTTTAAATCTGCAATAACTTGATCTGAAAGAAGTTCATTGATTTTCATGTTAGTTTCAGTTAAGGATGCGGCTGCTTTATATTGTAAATCCATAAAGTTTGATAAACGCATAGGTTCTATTATTGTGTAAGGTGAAGTTTGTTTAGGATAATGCATAGCGGCATCATCAAGCGGTGTAATTCTCAATTTTTTCACGTTATTATCGGTAATCAACTCACCTTTCATAAATTCCGGCAAGATTAGTCCGGGCATATTAACAATATAATCTATTTTGTAAGAGTGGGTTGTTTTTATATTTTCCTGCATTTCAACAGGAATAGCTTTTGTCAGCAGAACTCTGGTATCTTTAACGAAACCTGCATCATAGTATTTTTCATCAAGTTTTATTTGAACAGGATCGCCCTTGTATGCAATTTTATCACCTAAAACAGGCAAATACAGCGTTCTGGTTCTTGGAGGTGTGATTTCTAAAAATTGTTCTCCGATAATTCCTGATTGTTGTATAGATAAAGTAGATGCTTTTGGTATAGTAATATTTGGTTCTGTAATAACAAATTTAAGTTTTACGTAACTTTTTTCTCCGTCTATGACAGGAATAATTTCTTCAACCTGTCCGACTCTAAGTCCCATCATTTGAACTCCTGAGCCTGCACGCATTCCGTTTACGTCTCTAAAATGGACTTCTATTCTTTCTGCAGAAGAAAAAGCTCTGCCTTTAATCCACAATATTGTAAAAATCAATATTGTCAGTGCTACCAGTGTTAATATTCCTACTTTAAAAGATGAAGATTTTAATTTCATATTCCCTAACCTGTTATTTTAATTATATCAAAAAAATTATTCTGTTAACATTTTCATTGGTCCGTTTAATGATGCTGTTACAAACTGTTTTGTATATTCGTTTCCGTTTTCGCACATTTCTTGAGGTGTACCTTTAAAAACGCATGCCCCATTGTATAACATTAGTACCTTATCTGCTGTTCTTAAAATTGTCGACATTTGGTGTGTTACAACAATTGATGAAGCATGAGTTTCTTCTTTTAATCTTACAATATAGTCTTCAATCAATGTTGATGAAATAGGATCTAAGCCAGCAGTCGGTTCATCATATAAAATTGTTTTAGGATTTGTTACAATTGCTCTTGCAAAGCTGACACGTTTTTGCATACCTCCTGAAAGTTCCGACGGATATTTGTTTTCAACATTTTCTAAACCTACAAGTTTTAGTTTTTCTTTAACAATTTCGTTTAAATCTTCTTCAGTATATTTTTTTCTTAGTTCTTTTCTTTCCCTCAATGCAAAAATGATGTTATCGTGTACGTTCAGAGAATCAAATAATGCGGAGTATTGAAATACCATTGCTATATCTCCGTCAGAAGTTTGTATTGTACCTGAATCTTCTTCTAAAAGACCGCATATAATTTTTAGTATGGTACTTTTACCCGAACCTGAAAAACCTACAATTGCAAGTGTCTCTCCGTCTTTTACTTCAAATGAGATGTTGTTTAAAACGGTTTTATCATCAAATTTTTTTATTAAATTTTGAACTTTAATCATAATATGTTCCTTAAAAGAAAAATGCTATTGAAAAAATTAAATCTAAAAATACTATTGCAACAAAAGACCAAACAACAGCTTTTGTTGTTGCGATACCTACGCCCTTGGCACCGCCTTTTGCTACATATCCGCAGGTACAACTTATTAACGCAATTACAAATCCGTACGTGAACGCTTTTGCTAAGGCTACTTTTATGTCATAAATAAATAAGCCTGACCAAACGGAAGAAAAATAAGCTTTATAGCTAAGTTCACTTACCATTGTCGACGCAATTCCTCCGCCGATGATACCGAATGTTGATGCAACAATCATAACGGGCGGCATCATCAGTGTGCCTGCAATAATTCTTGGAACAAACAGATATTGTACGGGTTTAACACCAAGCACCGTAATTGCATCAATTTGTTCGGTTACTCTCATTGTCGCAATTTCCGACGCAAGAGAAGAACCTATCATTGAAATTATTGCAAAACCTGACATAATAATTCCCGTTTCTCGGACTGTAAGCATTGCAACTAAGAGCCCAACAAAATTTCCACCGCCTTGTTTAACCATTTCTCCTGCAACTTGCATAGCTACGATTATTGAAGTCATGCTTACAATAGAAATAGTTATAGGAAGTGAGCTGACACCAAATCTTGCGGATTGTTCAATAACTTCCCGCCAACTGATTTTAAGTGTAAGAATGTATTTCAGCGCTTCTAATCCTCGGAGAGTTATTTCTCCGAAAGTTGTCAAAAAATCTTCTAATTGGTCAGCTATAATCTGAATTAACTGATAAGTAGCGGACTTTTTAAAATACACCCTAATCTGTTCCATTAAGTAAATTATAATATAGAGCAGATTTATTCGCAAGTTTAAATTGAGGGGTTGAACGGTTGAAAAGTTGTGCTTTAGCTTATAAAGTCTTAAATTATTCGCAAGCTGTATATTTAATTAGTTTGTTAACATCTTTATTCCAAGAGCCGTACCAATTTTTTAAAATGATGTCTGCGGGACACAAACCTTGATATATCAAATCTTGCAGCGGTTCAAGATAGCTTTCTTCATTTTGACCTGCTTCCTTCAGGCCTTTTTCGGATATGTTTACCAATTCTTTGACAATTTTTGACAGAGGTGTATTTTCTAATTTTGTGTCAAGTCCGTTTTTCGGAACATTATACCTTAATTCCGCAAAATTTTGAAAATTGAATTTTGAAAGGTATTCATCAACGTCCTGTAAAACGGTTTTTGAATATAAAATACCTTTGTAGAAGGCAAGTAGCGCATATTGTAAGCCTTTGCCGACGCAGTCGTGATTTCTTATTTCAATAAATTTTCTTAATCTTACGTCAGGAAAATACAAATTTGCACAAAGTTTAAAATCTTCTAATGTCGCATTATGTCCCATATAATCATTATTTATAAATTGTTTTAGTGTCATTGTTCCGTTAACGGAATAATTTATATCTTCCCTCTTGAACATTATCATTGGGGTTTCCAAAACCGTATTTATATAATCATTAAATGTGTAGTCTTTTCTTAAATTGGTAGCAAATCCGCATCTTTCACTATCCGTATTTAACCATGCCAGAGCTCTGAAACTTTTGTAACCTGTATCAACTCCGCCTCTTATTGGTGAATTGGCAAACATTGCGGTTGAAATTGGCGCAAGCATGTTTGCAACTCTGAATTTTTGCATGGCATCTTCTTCACTGTCGAAGTCAAAACAAGCCTGTATCCCTGCAGTTTCTCTCATCATGACATCTGATAAAATTCCCCACAGGTAATTTGCCATTATTCGGTATCTTTGTTTAGGTAATATTTTTATGTTTTTATAAGTGGTTACGGGATAAATTCCGTAAGCAAGCAATTCTATTCCAAATTCATATAATAAAGGCAAAAGTTCTTCGTCGAGTTCATCAAGTTTTTCTTCAATGTTTTGAATATTTTTTTGCGGGGTTAAACTCATTTCCATTTGAATCCCTGGTTCAAGAGTTATCGTGTCATGTAGTTTTTTTAAGCCTATTATGTTGTCGCTATCTATAATATAGTCCCAGTTTTCATTTCTTGCATAGAGCCTTAAAAACTCGCAAATTCCGTCAATACCAAAATAAGACGCAGCTTGATTATTTTCTGTAATAATCGGAAGGCGTTCATATTCTACTCCTACTTTAAAATCTTGAGGTGTAAGTTTTATGCCGTCAGTAAAAAGTTTTCTTACTTCTTTTAAATCTAAATGTTCTTTTACTGTGTGTACCACTTTAGTTTCTCTTTCTTAAATAATTATAACACTATTTAAACTATCAAATAAAACATTAAAAACATTTGCCTGTTTGTATTATTATATATTAGTAATATGGACTACTTACAAAGAGCAAAATATTTCAGAACAAAAAAAAGACTCGGTCAAAATTTTCTTATAAACAGCGAAGTTATAACCGATATAATTGAGTATGCCAATTTGACAAAAGATGATGTTGTGTTAGAAATTGGTGCGGGTGTCGGATTTGTTACCGAGCAGTTGATTAAACATGCCGGCAAGGTTATTGCGGTCGAACTTGATGAAGAAGCTGTTAAAGAATTGGGCAAATTAAGTGCGGAAAATTTAGAAATAGTGCATAAAGATATTCTTAAAACAGATATTTCAGAACTTGCTGCAGGTAAGAAAATAAAAATAGTTGCTAATATTCCGTATTATATAACAAGCCCGATACTTGCTCATCTGTTGGGAGAAATAGATGATTTGCACAATAAAAACAGAGAGTGCATATCTGAAATTATATTGATGGTTCAGGAAGAAGTTGCAAGAAGAATTGTTGCAACCGAAAAATCTCAGGGTAAACAATATGGTCTTTTGACTATTTTAGCTCAATTTTGGGCAGAATGTTCATTATTGAGAATTGTCGGGCAGCGCTCTTTTTATCCTGCTCCGAAAGTTACATCTGCGTTAGTTAAATTAAAAATTAACGAAAAACCAAGATTGCAATTATCGGATTATACTCATTTCAGAAAAACAATTAAAGCTTCATTTGGTCAACGTAGAAAAAATATTAAAAATTCACTTGTAAATGGTGGTTTTGACAAAGTTAAAGTTCAAACAGCTTTGAAAAATCTTAATATTGATGAGAATGTAAGAGGAGAAAGTCTTTCTATCGAAGCTTTTGGTAAATTGTCAGAGGAATTATGCAAATTAAAGTAAAAACACCTGCAAAAATAAATTTAACTCTTGAGATTACAGGAAAAAGAGAGGATGGATTTCACGAATTAAAAAGTATTATGCAAATGATTAGTTTGTATGATTATCTTACTTTTGACATTGACAAATCTGAAAGTTTTGAGGTTAATCTTTCAGGTTCAAATCCTAAAATACCTTATGATGAAAGAAATATTGTGTATAAAGCTATTAAACTATTTACCGACAAAACAAATATTTCTTGTTGTAAATTCAATGTTTATATAGAAAAAAATATTCCGTCGGAAGCAGGACTGGCAGGCGGAAGTTCTAATGCTGCAGGTACGTTTTTGGTATTAAATGAATATTTTAATAATCCTTTGACTAAAAAAGAGTTGCATGAACTATGTTCAAAATTGGGTTCTGACTTAAACGTTTGCTTAGAGGGAGGTTGTACTCTTGCAACAGGCAGAGGTGAAATTGTAGAACCTGTTATATTCAGAGAATATCCTGTATCTCTTATTAAACCGCAAGTAGGTATAAGCGCAAAAGAGGGCTATCAAAAATACGCTCAGATGCCGCATAAACAAGTAAAGAACATAACCGAAAAAATGATAGAATGTCTGAAAGAAAATAAAGATATAAAATCTCTTTTGTATAATGACTTGGAACAGGCTGTTTTTCCTTACTACGAAGATTTACAAAAAATAAAAAAACTTAACCCAAATTCAATAATGTCAGGTTCAGGCTCAACATATTTTGTTTTAGAAGAAAAAATAAATCCTGTGGAAAACTTTTGGATAAAAAATAATTTGAGGACGATTTCAACTGGTTGCGAAATAATGTAACAAATTGTTAACAGAATGCTAAAAATCCCTAAAGTTCATGTGTTTACGTGCCGACATGACATGTGTAGGTAAAATATGTGTAGAAAAGGAGTCGCTTATGGCACCATCAGATAACGTTGGATCATCTTCGGAATCAACCAAAAAGGCATATAATTTTTATTTGAATGCTTACAGCAAAATTGATTCAGACAGTCAAGCTAAAACGGATAATATTTTTGGCGATATTGATTATAATGAAATTGCAAAATCAATAAAAGCGGAAAAGAATGCAAAAGCTAAAGAAGCATTTATGCAGGCTTTGCCTGGCATGATAGGTACGGCATTATCAACAGGTGCAAGTATTTTTGGAGCTATAACAATGGGTGGTGGCGCTCGCTCAACCAGTGGCTCTACGAGTTCAAATTCTACAAGTTCTACACCTTTGGATTTTTCAAATAAGAGTATTGATGATTTAAGCCAAGATTTGAGCAACCATAATGCAAAAATAAAAGAATTAGAAGGCTATATTACTCAAGGTGAAAAAGATCAAAGGGCTGCAACCAAAGATAAAGCGGATGCGACGCGAGATGCTGATGAAGCTCGTAGAGAAATGAATAAGCAAAATAAGATAGCTGAAAATCGAGAAAGTGCAGTTAGAGGTTTTGAATCTGCTATAACTAAGTTGCAAGGCGATTTAGAAACAGCAAATAGAAATTTAGAAACTGTGAATGGCAATCCGGAAAGTACTGAAGCTGCTAAAACAGAAGCTAGAACTGCTGTAGAAAATTTGAAAGGTAAAATAAAAGAACAAGAAGAACTTAAAGCAAAAGCTCAAAAAGAAGCAACTGAAGCAAGAGCAAAAGCAGCAGAACAAAAAACGATAATGGAACAAAAAGAACAACTAGCTGCAGAAAAAGGTCAAGATGCAGCGGATATCGGAGATCAAATTCGTCGAGATAAGAGTGAAAAGACAAAGTTGGAAAATGAAAAACAACAAATTCAAAGTGAAATAAATGCAAGAAAACGTGCAGAAAAGCAAGATGCTCGAGCTAAAGCAAAAAGTGATAAAAGTGATGCGAGAGCTGCGCAAAGATTTTCAAGATCTCATTCTTAGGATAAGTAAAATTCAACAAAAAAGCGATGCAAATTTTGCATCGCTTTTTTGTATTGTTCCAGCAAATTAGTATCTTGCGGGAACTGCGGGTGATATAATCTTTTTCATGTTTCCATTTACAATAACTGTTCCTTGTGGCATTTGTCTGTAAGGATTATTGCTTGATACAGGTCTTTGTTGCACAATACGTTGAACTTGCTGCATTTCTTGCTGAGCGGCATAGGCATGTTGTGCAAATTGTGATTTTTGTGTTGCTTGTTGTTGTTGCATGTAAGCTTTTTGTTGCGCAATTTGTTCTGCGTATTTTTTTCTTTGCTCTGCAATGTATGCTTGTTGAGCTGCATACGCTTTTTGTTCAGCAGCGAATCTTTGCGCTAAAGTTTGCTTTTGTGGTTTTTGTTCTTGTTGAACAGGTCTTGCAGCTTGTGGTCTTGCTACCGCTTGTTGTTGCGGTTGTGAGTAAGTGAATGTAATTTCATCAGTCTTACGTTTCAAATCGCAAAGTCCAACACATACAGAATTGTCATTAAAAAAGTTTTTCAAAAATTGTTCCATAATCTTATTCCT
>CAJOPF010000006.1 GCA_905236205.1 Candidatus Gastranaerophilales bacterium | reverse complement strand
TTTTACAATTTAAGATTTATTTTCTTCTGTAATAACCTTTTACGGGTGTTCCGTCTTGACGGGTATAATCATCAACCCATATTAAATCTCCATTTGATAGCATATCTTTGGCTTGATTTTCTCTCGGAATACCAATTTTTTTTTAACTGTTTATCTATATATTTTTCAAATTTTTGAAAATCCTCTGTTGACAATTTGCCGATTTCTTCTGCGGTAAAAATTTTTCCATCAGGAATATAAGCTTCATCTTCTATGTTTGCCGCAAAACCCGTATATTTACGTTTATCTGACGGATGCGTAATAAGTTTTCCAGCCCTCATTCGCTCCATAACCTTTTTGGCTATAAGGTCGTCTAATTTACCGCTATGAGCATACATTTTCAATAAAACAAAATTATTTATTTCTTTTTCAATTTCTTTGGCTATATCTCGTCCCTGAGCATTATTCCATTTATCCATATTCTCTTCGCTTTGTGGTTGTCCTTGCTTTTTACCGTCCTTTTCGTGTATATCGCCTACATATTTACTTATACCCAATGTGTATTTAATTGCCAAATCTGCCTGCATAAATGTATGTTTAAATGCATCGGCTTCGTTATTCCACGTATCGTGTTCTCCTGTTCCTATCTCAAATCCATACATTTTTTGATATTTTTTAGTCTTTGCATATACTTCATTGTTATATTGTTTTATAAAATTATCATTATTACCCATATTAAATTCCTTTCTTTGTGTTAATATGTAACGTATGAACAGCTACAAAAACTATTTATCTGTTAATACAAGCATTTATTGGATACATATTTTTTATGTACCTGCTTATTGCAATTTTTATAATTTATCCTCAGGTTCATAGTTTTGATATTACTGAAAATAATGGTCAACCTTATGCTTTATACGGTTTTTTAGTTCAAGCAAGTTTTATTATTTTCTTGAGTTGCTGTTTAGTTTTAAGTTTATTATTGTCTATATTTTTAGAATTTTTATTTTATAAACTAAAGAAAAATAAGTCATTTTTAATAAATATTCCAAATAAATATCAACGTATCCACAACACAATATTAATTATTGGTTTTATATTTGCTTGTGTTCCTGTTATACTTGAAACTTATTTTATTTTGGCATCATAAATTTTACTCATTTTTATTCCCCTTAGTTATGTTAAAATATGCATATGAAACTTTATGATTACTCACTACTCACTAATCACTAAACATCCACACATTTACGGGTTCAGGAATTATGTATATAAAAACGTCTTATTTTTTTATTGCAGAATAAATCAGAATATCTTGAGGTTTGCCATTTTTCATCGTTTCTGCTTTCAATTCTGCCTCAAATTTCATGCCTGCAGCCCGAAGAATTGCAGCGGCGCTCACATTTTCCTTAAAAACCTTTGCTTTTAATTTTTTTAGCCCTAATTTTTTAAAGCAGTACATTGTAAATTTTTTGGCAACTTTTTTCGTAAAATCACCCCAAAAATTTTTCTTAAAACACGTTGTAACCTCAGCAGAATACAATTTGTTTCTGTTTCCTGTAATATTTTCCAAAAATATAAATCCCGTAAATTCTTCATTATTAAGAATCACCCAGAAAAACGGAAAATTTACTTCAATTGTTTTTATAATTTCGTCTAACAAATCCTCACACACAAAATCATCATTCAAATATCTGTTGTAAGTTTTGTACAAGTTATATATTTCCTCTAAAAAGTTAATATTACGATATTGTTTCTTTTTGCGGTCTATCTTAATTTTTACAAACTTAATCATTTTTATTGACTTTTCCCTTTCTAAATTATAAAATTATCAATAATATCGGAGGTTTTATGACGAACGAAAATTTAATTTTAGAGCAGTACAAATTGTATTCGGAAGCAAAAGAAAGATTTATTGACAGAACTTTCAAAACTAACAAATTTTATATGACTTTTGTTATAGTTTTGATGCTGATTTCATTCTTGTCAAAAGGACTTGCTTTCGGAAGAATGACAGCTCCCGCTTTGTTTTCACTCATAGGAATAATTTGCTGTTCATTGTGGTGGCTGAACATAGATTCATACAGTTGTCTTATCAAAATTAAATTTTCAAAAGTTCTTGAAGAAATAGAAAAAGAGTTACCTTTTCAACCTTATGCAATGGAATACAAAGCATTAAAAGATTTCAGAAACAATAAAAAAGGGTTTGTATTCAGTGATATACAAAAAGTTTTCGCCGTTTTCTGTTTCTTAGCGTTCTTTGTAATACTTATGATTGAAATAATTCCAAAATGTTCTAACTGCGGACTATAATATCAGCATATTCAAATTTGACAAAAGAATTATCAGTTGAAAAAACTTCTGCTTCACCTTTTAAAAGTTTTTCTCTGGTAAGATTATCCATGCCTAACATTGATTCTGCCTGAATACCGTTTATGTAGCTTATGGTTTTGTTATTTTTATTGAAAATCTTAAATACCGCCTTTTTGCCAAAGATTTCACTTTGCGGTACAGATTTTATGTCGAATACTCTCTTTTTCTCAAATTTAACTTTCACTTTAGTAAATGCGGACTGAATTTCTTCTTTAAGTTTAATTTTTATCAACTCATCAATAGTTTTTCCTGAAATTAGCGCATCTTCTATCATTTTTCTTTTTTGATTCATATTTTTCTCCTTAAATTTTTTTATCATTCAAATTACTTATTGTAATAATTTTTGCCTGCAATTGCGAATTGTCTTCATCTTTTTGAAACAGATATTTGCAAAGACTATCTAAGGCTTTTAGTGCAGCAGACGTATCTCTTAGCTTTCTTTTGCCTGTCGGATTTCCTTCTTTATCGCAAATATCTTCTTCTTGCAGTGAAAATTCCGCTATTTGCAATAATTTTTTAACGACATAGCCTTTTTGAACACGCAAAGATTTAATTTGATTACTCAGCTGGCGATTCAATTCCTGAACTATATAGTCTCTTGCCAAGAGATTTTCTGCTTTTTGCTTTAAATTTTTATCCTTATAACCTGCGTTCTTTGCCGCAGTTTCTCCGTCAAGAGTTTTTAAATATTCTGATATGAATTTTTTTTGTTGGGGTGTGATATTTTTCATAATGTTAAGAACCCTTAATATATTTGCCCGTCATGTTCAAATAAGCTATTATTAAAATGCTATTTATATTTCGGCTAGTGTAAAATCTTATTGATAGGCAAAGACTTAGGTTTAGCCTATTTTTTTTGTCTATACTCGCTTTATAACAACGCATGGACTTTGCTGCACATCCGTACACAATTTAGAACGCATTGTTGCCAGATTTTCATTATACATACCTAACCAGTAAGAGAATTTACCGTATTGAGGATTTGCTTTTATTTTCATACAAGTTCCGTAAACCAAAAGAGGTTCTACAAAAGGTTCGGGAATCAATGATACATCTGTTTCATTTTCAAATTTAGCCTTTTCGTTACCTGATGAATCTTTTACAAAATTATTAGAATAGAAAACAACATCTATAACCTTTTGTTCATCATATTTCGGAAGTAAAAGCAAATCATTTAAAACACTGTAATGTGATTTATTTTGATTTTTTTCCAGTAAAAAGTCCTCAAATTGTGATGTGTAATGTAGTTTTTTATTGTCGATACTTAAAGTATGTATTTTTCCGTTTATAACGTTTGTTATTTCCGAAGTATCTGCAGGCAGCGGAATTTGCTGCCTTCTTAGCAAAAAATTCCAATTATCAAAAGTACAGATTTCCGCATTTATTATATTCAGAATATTTTTAATCTTAAGATGGTCATTTTTTACAAGTTCAACAAACCTGTTAACTTTTCTGTAATTAAGCTCTACCAAGCATTTATTTATTATTTCAAAATAATTCATTTTATCTCCTTTAATATTGGCGCATACGGGGCAAAAGCCCCGTATGCGAATTGTGCTACTTTATAAGACCTTTTTTTAATTGATCCATAATTTTCTGTTCATTTTTCAGAAATTCAGCACTGCTCATTTTACCGATTTGCTCACGAGTAAATGGAACATTGTTTTTTTCGTCGCTTTTTGATTTTTGAGCATTTGCCCTAAGGCGCTGCTTTGCTTCGAAATTAGCCTTTCCTAAATTTTCTTCGTGCGCTGCTTTCTTTAAATATCTTTCTATTGCCGATTTTTCAACTTGCTCAACAATTTTTGAGATTTTAGAAAGTTCATCTTTATCAAATTGAATTTCATCTGATTTAAGGTAATTCAAAATTTCTGAACGCCCGTCACAGTTGAAAAAATCAGGATTTTCTTTTTCAAATTCTTTAAAAGCCGTATTTTTGTCAAAATTTGTTTTTGTTTCATCATTTCGCATTTTTTGTACATTTTCATCAAGTGCCGCCCTGATTATATGGTTCAATAAATTTTGTCCTTGCTGCGGACTGACAAAACCCGAATTTAAAAGCATTTGCAAGGCATCAGCCTGTTGTTTTAAATTACTTTTTAAATTTTGTTCGTTTTTCTTATCGAAATTTGTATCAAGTTTTTCTTCGATTTTAGCTTTTATATCTGAATTATTATCGCTTTTTTCCACACTGTTTTCAGATTGTTCAACCTGCTCGGCGGAAGATGTTGTTTCATTTATTTCTTCTGACATTTTTAATCCTCATATTTAACCTGATTCATGTAATCAACAGCTTTTTCTATTGCTTTATCAATAAAATTTGAAAACAAAATTGTAACTATCGGTCTTATCGGATACGGCAAAGATAATTTTTCAATCAAAAACGTTATTGCCGCCCGCTTTTTCTCTTTACCTGAAGCCGTAGATAAAGCATTTTCCGCATAATATACAGCAGAAAAAGCTATGTCCGTAATATTATCTTTAAATTTTTTAAACATTTTTCTCCTTAAAAACAACGGCGCAGAAATTCTGCGCCGAGGGTATAATGTACCAACTATAATATCGGGTAGTTAAATTTACCTGTATTAAATACTAAACTACGGATTTGTAGTACCGCCTCCGTTATCATTTGAAGTCTGTGTTTCTGTGGTCGTTGTTGTTGTAGTTGTTGTTTCTTCCGCAACTTCCGTAGGATCTTGTACTACCATTTTTGCCAAGGCTTTTGGTTGAACGGTTTTTGCACCATAAAGATATAAACCTCTTACCAAATCAGCAAATGAATCTTTATCCCTTAAACTTTCTATTCTTGCCAGTTGAGAGGCAAATGTAATAGCGTCGTTTGTTCCTGCAAGAACATAGAACAATCCTGAAGTTGCAGTTAAATTTGTGCTTACAAGAACGTCCATACCGGCAATTCTGCCTATCGCACCTTCTCTTATTGTTTCATCGGCAACTTTATGAGCCCCGATAAATTCTGTACTTTGCAATAAATAAGATTCAATTGTAGGGTTAATGATTACCCAAGGTTTTTTATTACCTGTAAGAGCATTTGAATTTTTTAATTTCATAGCTAATTCTACGAATTTTGCATATATTGTTGATTTATTAAGTTCTACTGCCGATTCTTCGGAACCTACAATATTATCCGAATCTACATCAGTATGCATACCCAGCAAAAATGAATCTTGAACTTCTTCAATAGCTTTTCTTGCACTTTCCAAATGAGCAGTCATAATATCCTGATTAGCTTGAGCCTGAGCTACATCATTGATTTTAAAAGCAAAGTATTTCTTTTGGTCAATTGTTAACTCGGTAGAAGTAGGTTCAAGCTCACTGTAAGAAATATTTGAAGAACTTACAGTTGAAATTGCAACGTTTGCGGGAGTAATAATTTTTACTTTATCGCCCTGATTTGCAATATCGCCCTCATAATTTCTGTTTACGCACTGCATCATTACGCAATTTTTTTCAAGCATCGCATTAAGTTTTTTGCTCCAAATTTGAGGGATAAATGCTGAGTAAGCATTTGTTTGTGTTGTTTGTGTTTCGTTTTCTGTCATTTCATTTTTCCTTTCTTTTTTACTGCTGAGGAAAACTATTCCTCATTATAAATTTCCTTAAACTGCAAACCTATTACTGAAGCATTTTGCTCCAATCTGTCTCCTTCTATACAAATTTGTACGGAATAATTAGCTTCTGATATTTCCGATTTGAATTTTGCCTCTGTATCAAGCGACCAAACCGAAGTATTATTTTCTCCGGACCATTTAAAATTCAGTTCATATTCTGAATTCCCTTTGTACCAGACAAGATTTTCAAAATTATTTGAATAAATTTGTTCCACATCATCTTTGTTTTCTGCATCAAAATTTTTGTAAACAGAAAACTTAAAATTGTTTTCGTGTTCTTCGTCGAGAATAAAATAAAACTCATCAATAGCCTTTCGTACAGTAGGATTACCAAGTCCTAAAAACGGTGACTTCCACATAAATTTTATAGGTTCACCGTTGAAAGAATTGTTTACATCCTCTTTGTAAATCTTACCGTCTTTATCAGCCGTTAAAATATAGTTTTTATACAAGCAAGCGGCTGTAATATCTTGTGGCAAAACTCTCTTATACCAAGCCTTATTTACAATATCATTTATCCAAATGGTATGAAAATATTCATCATTAACATAAGGAATAAAATACCAGACTTGATTTTTAACTTCGTAGTTAATTGCAAAGGTTTCATTTTTTCTTGAATAATCAAAATATCTGAATTCTTCTTTTATTTTTTCTGTAATCTCACTGCCTAAAAGAACCTGATTTAAAGCACCTACTTCAAGTGTATATATTCCTGAACAATAAAAATATTGTTTATTGTTAACGGTTACAACTGCCTTTTGGGAATAAGCACCCTTATCTGCAAAAGGAATTACCGCAAAATCGTCAGGAGAAGAACCTCCAAGCAAATATACTCTTTTTTCTTTATATATAGCTAAATAGTCTTTGTAAACGCATAATGCCGTAATATCATCCGTATCCGTATAAAAATTGTTTATATATCCTGCATCATTTACTGTGGTAAAATCATTATATTTACCTAATGCCGAAAAATATATGGTAGAACCCTCTACCGCCCAAACTCTGCCTTTATAAACAGCCACAACTCTCGCATATATTGGAGTATTATTTGATTTAACCAAGTTGCAATCTTCAATTCCCAAATTACTGTTTATAAAAAACATTTCGTCACTTTCGCTTGAAACAATTGTTCCGTTTAAAAAATTTGTAAAAACCGGAGCCAATGAAGAAATAGTTTTATTTAAAAGCACTATCGGATTATTTTCTTCATATACGTATAAATGACCTTCATCCGTAGAAATCAGAAGTTTTACCTTATCACCAGATTTCATTTCGTGAATTGCAGTTATGCTCTCCGATTGAGGAATTTGTGCAAATAAGACATTTCCTTTTTGACGAATAATTCCTTTATTGCGGTATATTTCTATATTTTGCGCATCTGTCCAATACAAATTTTTTGTATTTAATCCTAATTCGGTTTTCGTTGACGCTTGATTTATCCCTCCGGATAAATTGTAATAAAAATTTTCCATTTTAATCTCCTATTAAAGTTTTTGCAAATACCACCTTATTTTTGAACGAATAAAGTCTCCCGCTTCGTTCTTTTCAACCCAGGAATAAGGAGGAATAAACGTAATGTCAATCTTACCTGCACTTGTCGTATCCGGATGAGCCAAACCAAATTCGTAATGAGTTAAAACGGTTGATTTTAAAATCGGAATATTATATTCTTTGGAAAGTTTTGCACACAATTGCATAGCAGATTCAAATTGAATTTTAGTTATTGGAAAATTACCTATATTATGCCTGTCCTTAAAGTTAAACATTCCGCATAAAGCAACTCCTATTGAGCCAGTATTACCGCCGCCTGTATGTGCTGCGTACATCCCGTTTTTACATATTTCGTTTGCTGACGGCTTAAATTTTCCGTTATAAATTTTTCCGTAACAATCTACCAAAAAGTGATAGCACTCTTTTTCATGCGAATTTGGGACAGCTCCACCCGCTGTCCAATGAAGAATAATTCTTTTCATTATTTTGCCTTTATTTTAACTCTTTTTGTATTCTTTTATATAAATAGCAACCATTGCCAGACGGTTTCTTGCCCGTAATTTAAACATTAGTCGTTCTACATACGTTTCAACCGTTCTTGGGGATATTTTCATAAAACCGGATATCTCTTTACTCGCATACCCTAACATTAACAGCTCTATTACCTCTTTTTCTCTTTTACTTAATACCATCTATATTTCCTTAAAAATTCCAGCCGGTATTTATATGCTACAATGTAAATTTTATATTTTTTCTATATATTTACTTTTATAATTTAAAAGTTATTCTCAAATAAGCCTATCTTCATTGAACTCAGATTAGAATAACATCTTTTCTTTTTGCCGTATTCGTTGTAATTCAAATAAAATTTACTGTTAGTTTTAATTACCGGTAAATCGTATATAAAAATTTCTTTGACAATATCCTTTGAATATTTTTCAAAAAACTTTTTTGCTTTTTTGTTATTAAGTCTGTATACAGCCAAATTGTTGTAGATATCTACTCTTGTAAGTTGTAAAACTGTATGACCGCAGACCGGACAAGTTAATAAATAATCCAATTCCTTTTTTTTAAATTTTTCGTCAGGTTTCATTTCAAAAGTTCTGCACTCTCTTAATGCACCACAACAATGCACATATCCCATAATAATCTCCTGAACACAATATTCCCCTTTGTTATTTGAAAAACAGCTTTACCTGCGCGGGTGTGAGCCTTATTCAAAATTTATGTATACATTATATAATTTTTTATTTTAAAAAAAGTCCGTTTTTTTACGTAAGTAAAATTACGTACGTAAATTTACGGACAAATTTTTGTGATATAATAAACGAGAAAAGGGGAAAAAATGACAGAAATTAACGATAATTACGAAGCAGAAAAAGAATATTTTGATAAAAATTACAATATATCATACTATGATGAAAGTTTACCAAAGCCTTCAAATGAACTTATTTTTCAGCATTATGTATCGTCATGCGTTATATATGCTTTTCTTGTTTTGTTAATTTTATTTAATCCTTTTTACGTACACATATATGCAAAACACGAAGCAGTAAAAATGCTGTTAATATATACATATTTAGGTTATATAATTTTCGCACCGATTTTCTTATTTTTAATTAAACCCAAAACCATTTATGCTTCTCACAGCATAGAAGTCATGAATTACCTGCTAAAGATAATAAAACGTGACGGATTAGAAAAAGATTATAATTCCGTTGATTTCATAAAATGGTTAACTCCAACATACAAACAAAAACAATCCATAATTCTATATTTTATAAAATTCTTTTTTGCTCCTCAGCTTATTTTATGGTCTGTTGGACATTTTGTAGATTTTAAAGATACGTTAAAAGTATTATTACATTTTAACAATGCCTTAAGCGCTCATCCGATTAAGGATACAGCTCTCATTATTGCAAAATACAGAAATTTAATTTATTTAACACTGTTTCATATTCTTTACTTTTTTGACTGCTTTGTATTTACAATAGGTTACTGTACGGAATTGACAATACTAAAAAACAGAATCAGAACGGTAGAAATGTCGGCATTGGGTTTATTTTTCTGTTTGGCATGTTATCCGCCATTCAACAAAATATCTTCATATTTTGTTCCATGGAATCATAGTGAAACAGCTTTAACTCTGTCTTTTTCACCATTGTCGGTTGCGAATTGGATTATGTATATTGGAGCATTGATACTTATTTTTATATACGTATCGGCATCAATTGCACTATTTACGAAAGCAAGCAACCTCACAAACCGAGGAACCGTATCTATATTCCCGTATAACATTGTAAGACACCCTGCTTATGCAACAAAAATAGGTTTATGGTGTTTTACTTCAATTATAATGATTAAATTTTTTGTTCTCCGCGGAGATTTTAAAACTTTGATATTATACTTAATTTGCATGTCAATATGGTCGTTCATCTACTACATGCGTGCAATTACGGAAGAACGTCATTTAATGCTTGATCCTGAATACAGGGCTTATACAAAGAAAGTAAAATACAAGTTTATTCCGTTTGTTTGGTAGATTATTTTAATTCTAATTCACAACACATTTGACAGGCTCCGAATACATTTGATGCTTTCAAATTTTTTCTGAAGTAGCAGTAATTTGGTTTGTTGAAAATTTCTTTAATTGTGTTCTCTTTGACGTTACCCATTTTTTGCGATAAACAAGGATAAAGGTTTCCTTCAGGAGTAATAAATGTGTTTGAAAATGGAAATTTACAAGGTTTATAGATTTCATTTACTGATTTATTTTCTGGATAATTAAAAAATTCTTCAATTTTTTGCAGAGGATTTGCTGAATTTTCAAATTTTGGAGAGAACCTGATGAGTGTATTTGATTTTTTACTTAAATCTTCAAGCTCTGCATAAACTTCCTTAAAATGTTCCATATCAAAATATTTTTTTATCGGATAATTTTCATTAAATTCAGGAACAAATTTATCAAAAAGTTTTGAATTTTGTTTCAGATTATTATTTCTCAGAAAAGAAATTGAAAGAAATTCAAATCCCATATCCGAACACAATTTATATAACTTTGGCAAATCGTCAAGATTATTTTCAAGAACAATTGTTTTTATATCAACCATAGGTCGTTTTTTGTATGATTTTATCATTTCCAAGTTTGTTAAAATTTTATCAAAAATACCGTTTTGTCCCCTATTCAAATCATGATTTTCGCCATAGCCATCCAAGGATATTGATAATAACATCATTTTATTTTTAACAAAAGCTTTTACTATTTCTTCGTTTATCAAAATTCCGTTTGAAACGACACTAACTTTACCGCAAGTTTTTTTGCAGACTTTTTCGAGAATAGAAATAAAATCTTTTCTTATAAGCGGTTCTCCACCAACCAAAGTAACAAAAGAATAAAAAGGAATTTGTTCAATAACATCAAACCATTCCTGCGTGGAAAGTTCTTGTTTTAGCCTGTCATCACCCACATAACAATAAGGGCATTGTAAATTACATCTATAAGTTAATTCAAAAAAATACCTTAAAGGCATCAATGCTTTACCGTACTTTGAATTGTAAGCAGGTAACGCATACAGATTTCTGAATAAATCGAAAAGTTTTGAATAATTTAGCATAACGCAATTATAACTTAAAAATAAGTTTTACATATAATTGTTTTTTGAGTAAAATCAAATTATGGATAAAGTTGCAGTAAAAATATCGCCAATGCAAAAAGAAGATATTGACGGAATAATAGAGATAGAAGAAGCCTCTTATGGGGAACATCATTGGTCTAAAGATTCTTTTTATTCCGAGCTTTCAAACAATCTTGCAAGATATTTTTGTGCGTTTAACGAAGAAAACAAATTAGTAGGATACGCAGGCAGCTGGCTAGTACTTGATGAAGCTCATATAACAAATATTGCTGTTGCTCCTGAACACAGAGGCAAAAAAATAGGAGAAGCGTTGCTGAAAGCTGTATTTGACGAATGTTACAAAAATATGGTTAAATATCTCACTCTTGAAGTAAGAGTAAGCAATATTCCTGCAATAAGTTTATACGAAAAATATTCTTTCAAATCATTGGGAACAAGGAAAGGATATTACCAAAACAATAATGAAGATGCCCTAATTATGTGGACAGAAAACATATTTTGGGATAAATTTAAAATTAAATATGATGAAAATGTGAAAAGGTTAAAAGAACAAATAAATATAATATGAAACTTGAAAAACCTGAAATTGTAAAAAAAGAAAATGTATTCAAATACAACGGAGAACCGGTAAGAATGACTCTAGGAACAGTAATTCTTACGTGTCTTTGCGTGTTTTTGATAGTAATAGCAACGTTTACGCAGATTTCATTCACTCACCTGATAATACCCGCTGATTTTATGAATTATATAGGCGGAGATTTTACGGGTGAAACAAAACAGCATTTTTTCAAATATTACAGATACATTCCACAAATACCTGTTATTTTATTTATTGCAGCATTTTTAGGTAAATTATTCGGAGTTATTGCAGTGTTTGTATATATTGCAATAGGTCTTTTTGTTTACCCTGTATTTGCACTTGGGGGCGGGCCAAGCTACGTTTTTGACTACAATTTCGGATACATATTTGCATACATACCAGCAGTATTTTTTGCCGCATCAATCCTCAAAAACGGATTTACCATAAAAAATATTCTTCAAGCGGCGTTTGTTGCCGTTTTGACAATACATTTTATAGGAATATTATATACACTGCTTATAGGTGCAATAAGTCAAACTTCAAATACGTTTTTATTCGGATGGATTATTGCTCAAAGCGGTCTTAAAATAGTTTATGACTTTATTTTCAGCGTAATATCCATACTAATTGCAGAATGGGTTAAACGATTTTTATGGATAACAATGTGTTAACAAGTGTAAATATTATTTTACACTAACGGCAAAAAAAAATTTCTCCTTACTTATAAAAACGGGTAGTTTTGTAAAAAAGGAGATACAATGGCATCGTCAGAAGCAAAAAAACAAACCAAGAAAAAAACAAATGAAGATGAATTTGAAATTTATCTTAAAAACCAATGCATGAAAACTACGTTCAACGGCATTGAAATTGAATCTTTCGGTTGGTATGAAAAAATGCTCGGTGTTAAATAACAATTAAAAAATTAAATAGAAAAAATGATAAAAAAGAGAAACAAAAGTTTCTCTTTTTTATTGACCGAAAAAATATATGATGTTAAAATCAAGTAAGAAACAGAGGAGATAACATGAAAAATTTTAAATACGCATTTACTTTAGCAGAAACTCTTTTGGCATTAGCAATAATCGGAGTTATAGTTGTAATGACAATTCTTGTTGTCATGCAAGATACCAGCGGAAAAGAAACCTTAATCAAGGTTCAAAAGTCATATTCGGTACTGTCTAATGCTTTTGAAAACGCTTTAACAAAATACGGACAAGTTGTTGACTGGGATGAAATCAGTACAGGCTCATTTGAACGAAAAATGAATGACACCATGCTGGCGGCAAGAAATTGCGGAACAGCGAATAATTTAACGGCAAAAAATGACTGTGTTCCTGGTTGTCCAAGCTTGTACACAATAGAAGGCTCATTACTTAACACATGTACATCTTCAAATGTATCAAAAATGATGACTGCTGACGGCTTTTCGTATGCTTTTCAAATAGAAGATATTGGTTGTGCCACAGATGTCACAGGTAACACAGACAGAGCTCCTTCAGCTCTGAAACAGGTTTGCGGTACAATTATGGTTGACATATACGCTACTAAAAAAGGCAGAGAAAAAAATATCTACGGTTCTGACCTATTTTTGTTCTATATAACTAGAGAAGGCATATTGCCTGTTGGCTTGGCAGATGATAAAAAATTCCCGTTTGACAAGACTTTGTGTAAAAAGAAAGTTACGCAAAATCTTCCGGGATGCACATCTCAATACATTTATGACAAACATAAAATTGAAGAATAATATGTAACAAAAAATCTGTCATACCGCACTTGGTGTGGTATCTACACACTATACTTACTGTTTTTTGTAACAAAAACTTAAAAACTAATCCTTTAGAGTTATACAAACATAATACTGTGGTATTATACTTATATGTTATCTGAATGGTTACTTGTATTGACAATACAGCACTAATAATGTAGGATAATAATGTAGTAATTTATGAGGTATAATTTTATGAAAAAAACTTTCAAACAAGCAGCTTTTACTTTAGCTGAAACTCTTATCGTAATGGGTGTTATCGGT
>CAJOPF010000005.1 GCA_905236205.1 Candidatus Gastranaerophilales bacterium | reverse complement strand
AAAAGACGTAAGAGCAAAATCATTAAAAGGTATTATGAAAGAATCATTCTTCCACGGTGCATCTTTCATGGGTTCTAACTTCATCGCTTAATTCAAAATATAAAAAATAAAAATCAACTCAACACTCGTAATTAAAAAACAGTAATAATCAAGAAAGGACAAATCTGAAAAAGATTATAAAAAAGATTTCAAACAAATTTAGGTAAGGATAAGGTTTTTAAATCAATACTCTCTCTCTCTCTCTCAATTATTAAAATAAATTTTACCTCCCGTTCGGGAGGCTTTTTTTTTGAGTATAATTTATTTATGAGAAAATATTATACTCATATAATATTGATAATTTTGGCATTAGTTCTTTATTTTATGTCGCATTTTCACAGAGTTGCGATACCGGGAGCTATTTTTGATATTTTGCAAAATAGTTTTAATTTAAGTGCTTCTGCTGTTACGTCATTGAGTGCTGTCTTTATGTATTCTTATGCAATCAGTTTGTTGCTTTTTGGTGTTTTGGTTGACAGGTATGGTGCTATAAGAGTTATTATGGCAGGTGCCTTTTTGTTTTCTGTTGGTTCTTTAATTTTTCCAAATACTCAAAATTTATATTTTTTATATTTAAGCAGAGCTATTATGGGTATTGGCTCCGCAGCTTTTTATATATCTCTTGTTCAGGAAGCAAAGAAGTGTTTTCCTGATAAATATTTTGGTATAAGTGTTTCTTTAATGTTGATTACAGGCTATATGGGCGGTGTTTGTGCCAATGTTCCTTTTATTTTTGTGTTAAATTTCATCTCTTGGCAAAAAGTTTTGAATATTCTTGCAATAATAACAAGCATTGTAACCTTAATTTTTATAATTGAACGCTTATTTTTAAATAAAATAGCAGTAAATGAGCATGCAGAATTTTCTCTTACTCCCTTTAAAGAAGTTTTATCAAACAAAGTTAATCATAAATTATTTATATTTGCTGGGTTAAATTACGGACTTTATTATGTTATTCAGACTGTTATAGGTGCAAAATTTTTAAAAGATTACGTTCAATTATCTGATACGGCTGCATCAACAATTCTTTCGTTAATGGTTCTTGTGGCGGGAGCTTCAGGATTTATACTTGCTTCTGTAAGTTCAAAAATGGGTGACAGAAGAATTATATTTATGAAAAGTATTTGTATAATGTCTTCATTTATATTTATTTTGATTTCGTTATTTTTATTGTTACATTTGAAGATTAAGTTAATAGCTGTTTTACTGTTAATGATAGCAATTGGCGGCGGTATGTCACCTTTATTAGTGCCAATGATTCATAAAATAAATAAATACGAAATCAGGGGTACGGCATTAAGTGTTATGAATTGTTGTTTTTTCTTATCTGTTGGGGTTTTAGGAAGTTTAACGGGGTATATTTTAGAACTTTTTGAGCCTATAAAAACATCAGGCCATATAATATATTCTCCGCAGTCCTATTTTTGGGTGTTTTTAACCTTCTTTATTATATCTTTGATAGAAATGTATAATGTTTTTAAATTAAAAGATGTATAAATACATTAAACGTAGGATGTTTATTTTTTTATACTGTTTATAATTATATCAGAAATGGGTATAGGGGGATTTATTATGTCTTCAATTATAAATGGTATCAGTCAAAACAGTGACATGCAAGCTATGATTATGAGCATGTTTAATAAAATAAATAATGCAACAATAAATGCAGGTAAAGATGTAAAAACTTCGGGCGTTGAAGGCATCTCAAGCTCTGAATTTGTAAAAGAATTAGAAAAACAGCTTAAAATGTCGGAAGATTTGTTATCAGACAAAAATAATTTGACAAATAAAGCTGAGCAAGTCGGAATGCCGTCAAATTTAAGTGTTTCGGAAGATAATTCAATAACAAAAGATATTTACGGCGAACTTGTAAGTTCAATAATTAACAATTTGGATAAAAATTCTGACGGCAAAATTTCAGAAAAGGAAATTAAAAATTTTACAGAGAAATTGTCTAAAAGTGATGATGTTGAAACAACAGGTTCGTTGGCATCTTCTAAAGCAGGTGATTTCTTAAAAAATCAGGCAAGTAATTTTATTCAAAAACTTATAGATAAATATAAAGACAACAGCGAAAGTGTTTTAGGTATTTTTGTTTAGTAAAATTTTTGTGTTAGAATAATTTACAGGGATTAAGGAGTAAATTATGCATAACACAAAAAAGATTACTGACGATTTATATTTTTTAGGCGTTAGCGACCGTCGTTTGGCGCTGTTTGAAAATGTTTTTCCGATAGAGCGCGGAGTATCATATAATTCATTCTTGTTAAAAGATGAAAAAACTGTTCTGCTTGATACTGTAGATAAAGCTGTGCTTACACAGTTTGAAGAAAATCTTGAATATGAATTAAACGGAAAAAATCTTGATTACATAATTATAAATCATATGGAACCTGACCATGCGGCAACTTTGCAGGTTATTTCCAATAAATATCCGAATGCAAAAATCATAACAAATGCAAAAGCAAAAAATATGATAAAACAGTATTTTGATTTTGATGTTGAAGGTCGTGTGGAAGTTATAAAAGAAGGGGATACGCTTAATACAGGCAAACATACACTTACTTTTGTTATGGCTCCTATGGTTCACTGGCCTGAGGCAATGGTTACTTATGATGTAACGGATAAAATTTTGTTTTCGGCAGATGCCTTCGGCACTTTTGGAGCTTTAAGCGGTAATATTTTTGCTGACGAATTGAATTTTACCGAAGAATGGCTTGATGATGCAAGAAGATATTATACAAATATTGTCGGAAAATACGGAACACAAGTCCAAGCATTGTTGAAAAAAGCGGCAAATATTGAAATAAAAATGATATGCCCTCTGCATGGTCCTGTTTGGAGAAACAAAATAGGTTGGTTTATTGAAAAATATCAAAAGTGGAGTACGTGTGAGCCTGAAGAAGAAACAGTTTTGGTTCTTTACGGTTCTATTTACGGGCATACAGAAAATGTTGCGGAAATTGTTGCCTCTAAACTTGCGGATAAAGGTATTAAAAATATTAAAATGTATGATGTTTCAAAAACACATTTTTCCGTAATAGTTTCTGAAGCGTTCAGATGCTCACATCTGGTAATTGCCTGTGCAACGTACAATGCAGGAATTTTCTGTAATATGGAAACTATTTTGACGGATTTGAAGGCTCATAATCTTAAAAACAGAAAAGTTGCCATTATTGAAAACGGTACTTGGGCTCCTACTGCGGGCGGTTTAATTAAGAACATGCTTTCCGATATGAAAGATATTGAATTTATTGAACCAATGGTTACAATTAAATCTTCAATGAAATCAGAACAAATGGAAATTATTGATACTCTGGTTGACAATATTGCAAACAGTATTGTTATAAGACCTGCTGTTACAAATCCAATGTTTAATATAAGTTATGGTTTGTATGTTTTGACAACTAAAGCCGAAAAAGATAACGGATGTATTATAAATACAGTAAATCAAATTACGGATAATCCAAGACGTATATCAATAGCGGTAAACAAAAATAATTATACATGCAAAATGATTGAGGAGTCAGGTATATTTAATGTTTCTGTTTTAACGGAAGAAACTCCGTTTTCTGTATTTAAACAATTTGGCTTCGCATCAGGTAGAGATACAGATAAATTTGCGGACTGTAATTATGTAGAACGCTGTGATAACGGTATTTTGGCGCTTAATAAATTCACAAATACGGTAATATGTGCAAAAGTTATTGACAAAAAAGATTACGGAACTCATATTGAATTTACGGCAGATGTTGAAGATGCCAAGATAATTTCAGATGTTCCGTCTGTAACATACACTTATTACTTGAATAACATTAAACCTGTTGTAAGACCTGATACGAAAAAAGAAGGCTGGGTATGCAAAATCTGCGGTTATGTTTATGAAGGAAAGGATATTCCAAAAGATTTTATATGTCCTCTTTGTAAGCATGGTATCGAAGATTTTGAGCCTTTAAAATAGGAGAAAAAATATGAAAGTTTTGTTAATTAACGGCAGCGCAAATGTTAGGGGATGTACTTATACAGCTCTTGCAGAAGTAGAAAAATCGTTAAATAATGCGGGTATTGAAACCGAAATAATATCGCTCGGAAACAAGCCGATAAGAGATTGCATGGGGTGTAAGGTTTGTCGTTCAAATAGCGGTAAATGCGTATTCGATGATGATATGATAAACTCAATTGTAGAAAAATCGAAAACCGCAGACGGTTTTGTATTCGGTTCTCCTATTTATTATGCGCATTCGTCAGGAAGATTACTTTCAGCAATGGACAGAATGTTTTATTCAAACAGTTCTGCGTTTAGGTATAAGCCTGCCGCTGCCGTCGTTTCCGCAAGACGTGCAGGTACAACGGCAGGATTGGAACAGATTATAAAACATTTTACGATAAATTGTATGCCTGTTGTTTCTTCTAACTACTGGAATATGGTTCATGGAAATACGCCTGAGGAAGTTTTGCAAGATAAAGAAGGGTTACAAATTATGAGAGTTTTAGGTCAAAATATGGCTTGGCTCTTAAAATGTATAGAAAATGGTAAAAAATCAGGAATAAATATTCCTGCTGCTGAGGAAAAAATACATACAAATTTTGTAAGATAAATTTTAACGGAAAGTATGAATAATCAAAAAACTTTAATTTTAATAGACGGACACGCATTGGCGTTCAGAGAGTATTATGCACTTGAAAGAACAGGCATGAAAACTTCTGACGGAGTTCAGACGTGGGCTGTTTACGGATTTTTTAAAGCAGTTTTTGATTTACTTAAAAATGAAAAAATAAAACCTGATTCAATTGCGGTTGCTTTTGATGTTGGTAGGCAAACCTTTCGTGTAGAAAAATATGACGAATATAAAGCAAATCGTGAAGCTATGCCCGATTCTTTGCGTTCGCAGCTAAGTTTGATAGTTGAGGGTTTACAGTCCTTTGATATCCCTATATATACAAAAGAAGGGTTTGAAGCGGATGATGTTATAGGTACGATAGTTACAAAGGCATCTTCTTTGGGACATAAAACATATATTCTTACGGGTGATCAGGATTCATTCCAGCTTATAGACAGAGAAGGCTTAACAAAGGTATTGATTCCGTCAAAAGGTGTTTTAACCGTTTATGACTGGAGCAAAGTTCATGAAAAACTCGGAGTTTGGCCAAATCAAATAATTGACTATAAAGGATTAAGAGGAGATACATCCGACAATATCCCCGGAGTTAAGGGTATTGGTGAAAAAACGGCTCAAAAGCTCTTAACAAGATATTCTTGTCTTGAAGATATCCTCAGTGATGTCGATAATATTCCGGAAAATGCTGTCAGAAACAGACTTAAAGACGGTATTGAAAGTGCCAAGCTGAGTAAATATCTTGCAACTATTGTAAAAGATGTCGATATTGATTTTAATTTTAATGACACAAGTGTGGTAATGCCTCAAATTGAAAACGTTATAGGCTTTTTCAAAAAAGTTCAGTTTTACAGTTTTGTTAAAAATATAGATAATATACTGTGCCTTTTTGATAAAAATTGTGACTCTAATAAACCGTCAGAAGAACCTATCGTGCGTTTTACGGAAGAAAAAAATAATTCTAATCAAATGCAGTTGGGTTTGTTTACAGCCGAAGCAAAAAAAGTTATTGAAACCAAAACTTATGAAAAAAAGGTTATTGAAACGGAAGAAGATTTATCAAATTTAGTTAATTTATTGAAAAAAAGTGCAGATATTTCTTTTGATTTTGCATCAAAAATAAATAATGCGTCGGATATAAAAACTTATGGTGTATCATTTTGTCTTCAAAGAGAATCTCTTATTTCTTTCTATGTGGAAAATAAAGGGAATAATTTCAATGTTTTGAAAGAAATTTTTGAAAATGAAAAAATAAAAAAATATACCTATAATTACAAAAATTGCATAAATATACTGAGAAATTTTGATATAGATTTAAACGGTGTAGATTTTGACGTGTTTTTAGCAAGTTATATCAAAAATCCAAGCAGAATACATGATTTGTCGGCACAGGCTTTTGATTATATAAATCATATCAGTATTGAACTTGAGGTTGATAAGAAAACAAAATTATCTGAAATGGAAACTCTAAATTGGGCAGATTATACAATGGATAAAACCTTTGTAATAAGTCAGCTTGCACAACATTGGAAAGAGGAACTGACGGCTTCAGAAATAAAAATTCATGACGAAATTGAACTTCCGTTGTCAAAGGTTCTTGCTCAAATGGAATATGACGGAGTTGCCATTGATATCGATTATATGAGCGAATTATCCGAATATATGACAACAAAAATGAGAGAGTTTGAAGAAAAGATTTTTGCTATTTCCGGTGAAAAATTTAATATAAATTCTCCAAAACAAGTCGGCGATATTTTGTATAATAAATTAAACATACAATTAAAGAAAAAACGGGGAAAAACGACATTATCCACAAGTGTTGAAGTGTTGGAATCATTAGCCGAAGAACATGAAATTTGCCGTTATCTGATAGATTACAGAAAATATGCAAAATTAAAGTCAACATATACGGATGCTTTGCCGTTAATGGTCAGCTTGAAAGATTCAAGAATTCATACAACATATAATCAAGCGGCTACCGTTACAGGTAGATTATCATCGTCTAATCCTAATTTACAAAATATTCCTATCAGAACGGAAGAAGGTAATAAATTACGAAAAGCCTTTGTAGCGGAAAAAGAAGGTAATTATATTTTGTCTGCGGATTACTCGCAAATAGAATTACGTTTGTTAGCGCATATTTCAGGTGACGAAAATTTAGTAAATGCCTTCAATTCAGGTATAGATGTTCATAGTTTAACGGCTTCAAAAGTTTTCGGTGTGCCTGTTGAACAAGTTACAAAAGATATGCGCTATAAATCGAAAGCTGTAAATTTCGGAATTATTTACGGTCAAACTAAATACGGACTTGCAAAATCTTTGAAAATTTCTGCGCAAGAGGCAGAAGTGTTTATAAATAAGTATTTTAAAACTTATCCAAATGTAAAAACGTATATGACGAATATTGTTCATCAGGCATACATGAACGGTTATGTCGAAACAATTTTTGGAAGAAAACGCTATTTGGATAAAGAACTTTCAAGTCCGAACAGGATGGTAAAAGAATTTGCCGAGCGTGCAGCAATAAATCATCCAATGCAGGGAACAGCAGCAGATTTGATAAAAATGGCAATGATAAATGTTGATAAAAAAATAAAAGAAAATAATTTGAAATCAAAAATGGTTATGCAGGTTCATGACGAATTGGTTTTTGAAGTAGAAAAAGACGAATTAGAACAAATTAAGAATATAGTTACGGGTGAGATGCAAAATGTTGTAAATTTAAAAGTTCCGCTGCCCGTAGATGTGAATTGGGGTGAATCATGGAAAGAAAATTAGTACTTTTAGGAATATCTGTTTTATTTTGTTATAACGCATTTGCTGAACCCAATTATATAGTTCAGCCCGTATCTTCAATTTCAAATATAACGCAGACAATTCAGGTGGATAATAACTCTGTTACTCCTGTAAATGCTTCTCCGACTGTCCCTCAGGTTATATCATTTGAAAATTGCACAAAAAAATATGAAATACCTGTCGAACAATTGTATTTTTTAACTCTTGCAAGTATAAATGCAAATAAATTTACGATAGATGAAATTCAGTCAAAAAGCGGATATATTTTATTCTCTGCGGCAAACAGACAATTTTTGGCATCCGCAAACAGAGTTGATCCAAAATCTGCTATCTTAAAAATTGTCCCTGCAGATAATAATTATTATTTTCCTCTGGGTGTATTGACAAATATTTTTAAATATATAGACTTAAACTTAACAACAAATATTGAAGAATTGAATTAAGGAGTATTAGTTATGATAGAAATTGATAAAAATTTTGAAAACTTAGTAAAGCATCCAACGTGGGATAATTTTTATTTTTATAATGGAGATCTTGAGATAGATGATTCTGTAACTTGTCGTTTAAATATAGTAATAGATGGTAATGAAAAAATAAATGGAGATTTGCTTATCGTTGGGAATCATCTTGTTACTGGTGATGATTTTGTTAGCGGTAATCAGACTGTTACTGGTTATCAATCGATAAACGGTAATCAAATTGTTTTGGGGAATCAGGAAGTTGAGTCATTTCAAGAAATTGGAGGAAACCAGTATATTGAAAAAGATCAATTAATAAAAGGTAAACAAAATATTTCAAAAAAGCAAGAAGTACATGGTAATCAAGATATATTAAATGATCAATTGATTAAAGAAGAACAAAAAATAAATGGTGATCAATATATCATAGGTTATCAGGATGTATTTAAAAGTCAGGAAATTTTAGGAAAACAAAGGGTAATTTGTTCTCAACATGTAAGAGGTAATCAATATATTAAACAGGAACAATACATTGAAAAAAATCAAAAAGTAGAAGGAGATCAGAAAATTTTGAGTTTTCAGGAGATAGGACAGGATCAAAATATTTACGGAAATCAATATATTGAAAAATATCAATCTGTTTTAAATTTTAGGAATGTTTCTGGTCAATCTATTGTATTTAAAAGACCAACAAAATATAGTTATACTATGTTGTTGGATGGTAAGCGTATTTGTTTCTATTCAAACTTTATAAGAATTGATTGCTATGCCCATTCTCCAAGGGCTTATGAAAGAGTTCATGCTTCAACTTTAGCTTTGATTGATAAAAATAATGCTGCTTGGTGGGAAAAATGGAAAGATCTGGTTTTGCATACCCATAAAGAGTTGGAAAAAGTTTATGGGAAGATGGAGTTAAAACAAGAAGATTAATTATTATGTCTTTGTTCGTCTTGTTTTATGAAATTGCAAATTTCTTCAAGGCGTTTGTCTTCCATAGCATCAATAAGTTCAGATACATCTTTTATTTTTCCAAGCGCAAAGCCTGTTTCTGCGAGTAATACACAATCATTACAAAGTCTGTATTCTCCGTACTGAATTGAGCCTGCGTAAGATTTTGTCTGACCGCAGCAAGAGCAGTCAAAATATTCATTTTCAAGTTCGGGACGTTCTTCAAGATCATCCAGTCTCATTTGTTCAACAACCTGCTGCATTTCTTCAATGATTTCTTCTTTACTTTTCATTTATTAGTTCTTTCATTTCTTTTATTGAATTGTCTAAACCGTTATAAATGGCTTTTGCTGTTATGCTATGACCAATTGTCATTTCGGAAATACCATGTATTTCTGTTAGTTTAGATACATTTTGATAGTTTATTCCTTTACATAGAGAAACTTTCATTCCCAAGGTATTTGCAAGTACTGAGCTTTCTTTTAAGGCTGTGTAATTGGTTTCAAATTCACCTGTATTAAATGTTTCAACAAATTTCATTGTATTTAGTTCAACATAATGCATACCTGCTTTATATGCTGAATTAACCTGATCAATTTCAGGTTCTATAAATACGCTTGCCACAATACCTTCATACATCAACGGCACCATAAAATCATTTAATTCTGCTTGGTATTTTAAGGCATTAAATCCCTTTGACGGAGATGGTTCGGTTGATGGCGGAACGATACAAACGGTGTCAGGTTTACAATCCAGCGCAAGTTTTTTGTTTTCTTCTGACATAGACATTTTTAATATAAATCTTGTTCTTAAGTGCTGTCTTATGTATTTCACATCGTAAAAAGATATTCCGGAATTTCCGTCTGCAATATGTACGACAATGCCGTCTGCACCCGAGCGTTCGCAATATCTGGCGAATTTTAAAATATCGGGTTCCCCGCCGCCAATAGAATTTCTTAAGTTTGCTAAATAATTGATATTGATGTCTAAAAGCATATTTTCACCTGTTCTTTATCTGCAAAAGTGCTGTGTATGAAGGTAATATCGTAATTTTTTCATTTAAGTTTTTATTGGAAGAAATTTCATTTATTGCTTGAAATAAGTCAGGTACAATTTTAATTTTATCCGTCGGAATACCTGCATATTTAAGGCGAAGTGCCATATCCTGAGCTCTTATACCTGATGTTATTATTGTTTTTTGAGTATCTTTTAACAGTTCAAATTCCGCATCCCAAAGCCAAGATACATCTCTGCCGTCTGCAAAATTGTCGTTAATCGCTATCAATATATTAGAACTTAAATCAACAGTTTTCAATACTTCGCTTGCACCTGCAGGATTTTTAATTAACTGAATAATGGCTTTATGTCCGTTTATTTCTGTCTTTTCCGCACGTCCGAACATTGCTTTATATGTTTTTAAAGCTTCTTGAATTTCTTCTTGTGAAAAACCTGTTTCTAAAGCTGTTGTAATTGCTGCAAGCACATTGTAAGCATTATATAGACCAATAATATCAACAGTATAATTTGTCGTCTTGTCCTTATCTTTTACTTGGATTTCAATATAATCATCAAATATTTTAGCGCTGCCGATGTAGTCGCAATTTGGTCTGTGATATCCGCACGTACAGTAATAATGACCTTGTTGTGCATAAAAGCGTTTTGAATATTCAAGCGGATTTCCGCATACACAATTGAACATTTCCGCAGGCGCATTTGAAATTGTTCTTGTATTTGCAAACTCTATGTTTTCAAATCCGTAATAAATTCTTTTGTTGTCTTTTCCTAAATTAGCAACAAGCGGATCATCCGCATTTAAAATCAGAGTTAAGTCTTTATTTTTGTCAATTGCGGATTGGATTTTTTTTGCGGTTGTATCAAGTTCGCCATACCTGTCAAGCTGGTCTCTAAACAAATTTGTTACTATCAGATAGTCAACCGTCATAAAATCGTAAAGCTTTGATAAATATGCTTCATCAGATTCTAAAACACAATTATCAAATCGTTTTGAAGGAACAACTGTTTTGGCAAAAACATTTGCTATGCCTGTTAGCATATTTGCTCCTTGAGCATTGTGGATTACTTTTTTGCCGTTAGCTTCTAATATTTGGGCAATTAAACCTGCGGTTGTTGTTTTTCCGTTGGTTCCCGTAACGGAAAACTTCTTGCCTGTTATGTATTTTGAGCAATAATTCAAAAAGTTAGGATTAAATTTCAGCGTAAATAATCCGACGAAAGAAGTACCGCCTGAACGACCTATAAGTTTAATTATTAAAGCAATTAACCTTGCCAAAAGTAGTGATATATAAAATTTTATTCTTTCCATAAAATTATTCTTTTCAGGTATTTTATTTTTTTTTATTTTACTGTATAATCTGATAATAATACAAAAGAAGAAATTAAGAAATGGTTTATTTATTTGCAATATTTTTTATACTGGAATTCATAGTTGTTTCAATGATATGCTATGGACTTTATGTTTTGGATAAAAAGGTTGTTGCTGTTTCCGAAAAGTTTAAAGTAAATCGTCATACATTAAAATTTCAATTAAGAGCAATGTATGATGCCGCAAACAGATTTAAAATAAAAGTTAAATGTCACAAACGAGCATTGGAAGAACAACGAAGAAAATTTGTAAGACGATTTTTAAGAGGTATTTTAATTTCTATTGCTTTGTTCTTCTTTAAGAAAACACGATTTAGAAAAAAAATATTATTTGTAGAACTTTTGTTAATTCTATATGATACACTGAGGGCGGATTGCAGAATTTGACATTGTATGTTTTAATTTCCATGATACAATCAAAGAGTAAGTGAAAGGCAAGGTTTAAGAATGTGTAAAGAAAATGATTCATTATGTTTTGGAATAGGAATTTTGGCAGGTGTTGTCGGAGGTGTAATTGCAGGTGTTCTGCTTGCTCCTAAAAAAGGCGAAGAATCTTGTAAAGATGTTAAATGCGCAATTGAAAATATTGTAGAAACTCAAGCTCCAAGAGTTAGAGCCGCAAAAAAACATGCACTTGAAGCAATAGATTTGGTAAAATACAAATTGGAAAGACAAATAAAAAAAATTAAAAATGCTGTTCAGTCAGAAAAAATGGAAAAAGCTAAACAGCTTGAAGACGCAAATTCAGAATACGATATAAATCAATAAAAAGGAAAAATAAAAATGGAAACATCTCAAATACTTTTAAATAACGGTTTGGCCTTTTTGGCAATAGCAACAGGTATAATGTTTGTGGTTGTCGGAGCTTTTTTGATAAAGCTGTTTATAGACGTTTCAAAATTAGCAAGAAATGTTGATGAGACTACAACCGTTGTAAGGAATGAATTAAGACCTACGTTAAGAGAGGTGAACGAATCTCTGCATACTTTAAATGATTTTATGAAATCAACAGACAAAGGTATTGACAGAATGCGCGATGCTATGGAAGGTGCCTTCGGTGTAAGTGCAGCTACATTATCTAAGTTGAAATTCTTATCAGGCTCTTTGGCAAAAGGTTTGTATAAAGGTTTTTCAACAGTTTTGAAAATGTTTCAAAAATAAAACAGCCCAAAAGGGTAATGTTAAAAATAAATGACACGCTAAAATGTAAATAGTAAAGGAGATATTAACTATGTCAGCAGGAAAATTTTTGGTAGGTTTCGCAGTAGGTGCAGCAATAGGTGCTATAACAGGTATTTTATTGGCTCCTAAATCAGGCGAAGAAACAAGAGAAATGTTATCAGATACAGCAAAAGATATTAAAGACAAAACTGATGCTAAAGTGAAAGATATTCAGGATAAAGCGGAAGCTGTTGTATCTGAATTACAAAAAAAGGGTGATGAAATTGTAGGAAACATTCAATCATTTATCAATGAAAAGAAAGAAATGTTCAAACCATCCGAAAACTAAATTAAAAAAAAAAACGGGAGTCAGAATTTCTGACTCCCGTTTTTTTTTTTTTT
>CAJOPF010000004.1 GCA_905236205.1 Candidatus Gastranaerophilales bacterium | reverse complement strand
GTATCGGCGCGCTTGTATATGTCAAGCACCCGCCATAGTTCCATTTATGTTTTGTTTTTGAAAATTTATGTGTTAATGTATCATAAGGTATTGAAAAATTCATCGTTTTATGATACAATAAACATAATAAATAGTTGGAGAACTGAAAATGGATAAAAAGAGTTATTATCAAACAATAAGTGCAAGAATACAATCTTTGAAAGAAGGATTCCCTGGTTTGAGACAAAAACCTGACGAACACGTTTTTACCGTTCTTTGCGTAAAATCAAACTTTTTTAAAAATCCATCTTTATCTTTTACTGAAGCAGATATTGACAACTTTCTTGTTGATTCAGTTAAAGATGGCGGCGTTGATGCTCTCTTTTCAGATCCAAATTCGGAAACAAATAACCTAATTATCTGCCAATCAAAATATTATGAGAATATTACATTTGATGCTGTTCGTGATGCCGTTGCTAAAATGATTTTATTCTATAAAGGAATGGATAGAGGAGAATATGAAACGGTTAATGAAAAAGTTCAACGCAGATTTTTATCTCTTAATGCAGAAATAGGAGAAGAATCTAAAGTGTGTTTTGTTTTTTATACAAGTGCACCAAAGAATGGAATTAGAGAAGATAGAATACGCAAATTGCTTGATGAACACGGTTTAAATAGTGTTAATTACGAAATACAGTTATATTTTGGAGAAGATGTGCTCGATGAAATTAAAGAATCAGAATCACGAAGACCTTCTGTGGAAAGTGGTAAAATTGAGATCGACAAGGCAAATAATGCATTAGTTTATAATGATGATGCAGTTATAGTTAATGCGTCTGCTTTTTCAATTAAAGAATTGTACGCAACATATAGCACAAGCTTATTGTCGCGAAATCTTAGATATTTTATCAAAAAGAGAGATATCGATGCTTCAATCAATGAAACTATCAGCAAGTGCCCTGATACATTTTGGTTTAAAAATAATGGATTGACCATTATATGCGATGATTTTTATGTTGACGGTAAACAAGTTAAATTACAGAATTTTTCCATTGTAAATGGAGGTCAAACCACGACGTTATTACATAAAAGTAAAGATATCAATAAAGGAAATGATCTGTATCTTCCGTGCAAGATAATTCGCACTATCGGTGAAAATGAAGATGATAAGAATTTGTTTAGTTTAGAAATTGCGAAAGCAACAAACTCACAAAAAGCAATTAAACAAATAGATTTAAAATCAAATGCGCCAGAACAGGTGCGATTTGGCAATGAAATGCGGAATGTAGGTATTTTTTATCAAACCAAACGCGGTGAAGAAATTCCTCGCGATTATAGAGAGGATTATAAAAATACTGATTTGGTAGAAGTTGGAAAATTGTGTTTGGCTGGCATTTTTCAGTTGCCAGGATCAAGCAGATCAAAGCCCTCTACACTTTATTTGGAAAAATACTATATTCCCGTCTTTAACGGTGATCAAATGCAGATTTGCTCTTTGGTAAAAGAATTGCTATATATTGATTCTTATTACAAAAAAACTTTTATAACTAAATTTGACAAAGCAAAAGAAAATTCCCCCAATGCTGCTGAAATAATACCGTTTGCTCACAATGCGCGGACTATATGCATTTCTTTTGTTGCTTTGGCTTCTCGTTTTTATTATAAAAACATAAAATCCTCTGATTTGAAAACTATTTTTGATCACGTAAATCAAGATAAAGCCTATGATGATTACTACTATGATATTTTTAAGGAATTAGATGATAGGAATTTCTTTATCCCTAAAAAAGTTTTTGAATGCAAAGATAAATATGATGAAATATTGTATAAATTGTTTGAAGTTATAATATCTTCGGGAAGGCGTTATTATAGTGTCAAAAAAGAGTCTGACAGCACTTTAAATGAATCAAATTTTTTAAAGCGCGATAGCAATTATTTTGCAATATTGAAATCGGATTGGGAAAATATCGAAACCAAGATAAATGAAGTGTTCGGTAGTATTGGTTAAGCGAATTTCGATTTACGTTACTATCTCAGCCATGATAAACTCGTTTGAACGGTTTTGTTCAGACGAGTTTTTTGCTGCTTTTAAGTAAAGTTTTATCAAATTTGGAAATGTGCCG
>CAJOPF010000003.1 GCA_905236205.1 Candidatus Gastranaerophilales bacterium | reverse complement strand
CTATTTCTCATATACTAATTATAGCATGTTTTTTAAATTCTGCAAATTTTTCAAAACAGACGATATAAAATTTTTACTTGGTTTTGATTAACTGAAACTTTTGTTTTTTTATATCAATTTTTATGTTTTTGCATTCCCTTTTAATTAATTTTTTATTATACTTATTCTTGACGTAATTAATAAAATCTGATAATCTAAATATGAGAGATATTTAAAAAAGGAAGTTTATTTATGAAATTATCTAGTGATTTAAAGAAATGTTTTGTAGAATTTTTCGGAACGTTTTTCTTTTGCTTTACAATCTTAAGTTGTATCATACTTGCACCTTCCTCAATTTTAACTGCAATAATAATAGGTTTGGCTCTTGCTGTTGTTGTTTATATAGGTGGGCCGATTTCAGGCGGACATTACAATCCTTCGGTATCATTAGGAATTTATTTAATCGGCAGAATGGGTTCAAAAAAAACATTATTATATGTTGCTTTTCAATTTTTCGGAGCAGTATATGCCGCTTTTATGATTTTATTATTATCTTCAGTATTTGATTCCGTTACGCCAAAAGAATATTCTATTTGGCCTTTGATTATAGCAGAAGTAATTTTTACAACATTTCTTATATATACAGTTATGTTCTGTGCTATATCAAAACGAGTTAACGGAAATAATTATTATGGTTTTGCAATAGGAACTTCTGTTACTTGCGGTATCGGTGCAGTTGGAAGTATTTGCCTTGCAGCATTTAATCCCGCAGTTGCATTGGCTTTACTATTAACTCGTGTTGCTACTTTCAAAATTTTCTTTTTCACATTTTTAGCTAACGCAATAGCTTCATTTATAGCTTACGGATTATTCAAATTGCTTAATCTTGATGATGTTGAAAAAGTTGAGATTGTTGATATAGATGAATTCATAAGAAAATAATTTAAATGAAAAAAGCATTAATTGTCATAGACAGAGTTGAATTAGTTTATTATGAGTATAATACTCTAGTAACAAATTTTTGGTTTAATAAAATTCTTTTGGAAAGCGGGTTTGACGTTGATATTTGTACAATTGACGGACTTTCTATTTGTAATTTTCAACCTTTTGCAAATTGTTTTAAAACAGAATGGAAAAACAACAATCTTTTAAAATCCGAAAAAGCAAAAATTAAAAATATAAATAATTTTGATTTGGTATTATTTAGACCGGATCCACCGGTAGACATTGATTACATTAACGCAACTCTTATTTTTGATTTTGTCGATGAAGCTAAAGTCAGAGTTATAAACAGTCCTAAAGCAATAAGAAATTTTAACGAAAAATTCCACAGTAACCTGTTTCCGAAATTTGTACCGGAAAACATTGTTTCATCAAATAAGGAACAGATTCTTGGTTTTGTAAAAAAACATAAAAAAGCAGTTATAAAACCTTTAAACCAATGTTTTGGACAGGGTGTAATCGCCCTTTTTGAAGATGATATTAATCTTAACTCACTTATAAAATCTGCAACAAATAATTATAAAACAATGTGTCTTATACAAAAATATCTTGAAGGCGCCAGATTCGGAGATAAAAGAATTTTAACACTCGGAAATGAAGTTTTAGAATATGCTATTACAAAAGCGCCCTTAGATAATGACTTTAAATTTAGTGAACATTCTGACAATTATCTTAGGAAAGCTGAATTAACAAAAACAGAAATCGAAATTGCAGCTTCCGTTGCCCAAAAACTTAACTCCATGGGTATTCCACTCGCCGGAATTGATATTTTAGATAACAAAATACTTGAAATAAATATCACAAGCCCATGTTATTTTTTAAAGGAAATTAAAAATATCTATGGAATAGATTTATCTGAAAAGTTTAAAAATTTTTTCAACAAACTATAAAAATTTAAAAAACAAAAATTTATCCTATAAGTTCATCCAATATTTCTGCATTTTTATTAGCTTTTTCAATACTGGGCATATTTTTACGATTAATATAAGTTCTAAGCGCCTCTCTAATTAACTCACTTCTGGAACGTTGTTGAGAAACAGCAACTCTGTCAACTGTTGATAAAAATTCTTTAGGTATTGAAAGTAAAACTTTAGTCATTTCTTACTCCTCCATAACTGTATTCTGATTATAGCATATTTTTAAATATTATGTATATATAATGTAACAAAAAATGGCGAATTGTTACAATCCGCCATTTTTTTATTGGTTACTGTATATAATTATACTTCAAACCATACGTCATCAACTTTGTATTCAACACCGTTTTCATCAGTATAAACAGATTTTTGTAAGTGTTCTACAGATGATCCTGTTCTTTGAGATTGAGTGTAGTTTCCGACTTCAATTTCTTTTACTCCGTATAAGTTTTCAAGGTCAGTAACATTATCATCGCTTACGAAACCAAGGTTAACACCGATTTCTGCTAAGGCATTTTGAAGTTTTTGAACATCAACTTTTGATCCGTTCATACAATCAATACCTGTATATTCTTTTGCTTCTTGAGCAATTTGCTTCAATGCTTCGAAACCGTTTGCCGCATTAAGTTTTTTACCTGTGAATGGGCTTACTGTTTGATCACCGAATACTTCAGCACCATCAATTTTGTTGTTACCGTTAAGGTCAGTCATAGCAAGCATTTTGTCTCCGTCTGTTGCGGCACCGTCTGCTTTACCGTCATTGTTTATATCAACGCCTTTGCCTGCTGCTGCTGATACTTTGCCGTCACCGTTCATATCAAGAACTAACGGAGATACTATTTGGTTATAAAGTAATCTTATTGCTTCAGCAATCTTTTCTTCTTGAACATCTTTTGATACAGTTACAACTTCATTAGTTTTTACATCTGTATTAACTCGTGTATCAAGAATTTCACTAGTTATATAACCTGAATCAACTATTATATCTCTTACTTGTTCATTGTTGCAAGCATTACCATGGTTGATATTGATATAACCGTCTCTTGCTGTAATATGACCGGTAACTTTGCCGTTACCCATATTTACTTGCCAATTAGATACACCATCAAATACAGTTAATTTCAAATCTTGTTCGGTTGTAGTTGTAGTTGTTTTTACTGTGTCTGTTTTTGTAGTAGTTGTTGTAGTAGTTTTTGTTGCATCACCATCAGTAGAAACATCTTTGAAACTTGAATTTATATTTACTTTTTGACCGATTGTATTTCCCGCACCATATGAACTGCCGTTGCTGCTTACAGCTACAATAGTACCTTTATTGTTATTATCAGTTCTTTCAATAAGTTCATAGTATTGACTGCCGTATCTGCCTCTGACTGCATATTTAGGTGTTCCATCGCTCAATGTTGCAGATAAATCATATTGACTTAATGTCGCTTCATCAAATTTATATTGTGCTACGATATCAGACATTTGTTTTCCTGAAATTGACTCTTCTACTTTAACATCCGTTTTAGAATCAATTATTTCTTGTTGAACATCTGTACTTGTTGCTGTAGCTTCATAAGACTGAACAACATTTTCCATTACGTTTTCAAAGTTAATTTCTTTTCCGTCACCAAGAGTTAAACTTGTTACAAGAGGATTATCTGTCTGCCAGAAACCGGTTGTAAATTTAGAATTTACCTCAGGGTTCGGATCTGACCAAAGTTGATCAAATGTATAGACATTATTATTAGCTCTGCATGCAGTAT
>CAJOPF010000002.1 GCA_905236205.1 Candidatus Gastranaerophilales bacterium | reverse complement strand
TTAATAAGGAGTAATAATGGCAAATTTAATTAGTATATCAAGAATAATATTAGTTTTTATCGCTGTTGGCTTGTTATATTTTAAAGAAAGTACGGCAGCGTATGTTGCATCTTTGATTTTAACAATTATAGCATTCTCTTTTGACGGTTTAGACGGGTACGTTGCAAGAAAATTCAAAGAAGAAAGCAAATTAGGTGCCGTTTTGGATATTATGGGCGATAGAATTGCAGAATATGCTTATTGGATTATGTTTGCGCATATGGGTTGGATTCCTATTGTATTCCCGTTGATTGTTGTTACAAGAGGCGTTATTACAGACAGCTTAAGAAGTGTTGCTTTGGAACAAGGGTTAATTCCGTTTGGTAAGGGCAGTATGTTGGATGATAAAGTTTGTCAATGGATTTGCGGTTCAAAATTTATGAAAATAGCTTACGCTGTTGCAAAAGCAGTAGCCTTTACATTTTATATTATTGCTTATACATACGGTATGCCTGAAGTTTGGGCTTGGATAATTGTTATAATAGGTGCCTTAGCTGCTGAGTTAGCAATTTTGCTATGTGTTTTAAGAGCTGTTCCTGTTATATTTGAAAGTAAAAAGTTTTTTGTAAAAGAAGAAAAATAATGGACATCAAAAAGTTCAATATTGTTTTATATGAACCTGAAATTCCTCAAAACACAGGTAATATAGCACGTTTGTGTGCCTGTACCGGTGCAGATTTGTATTTGGTCGGCAAATTGGGTTTTTCTTTGTCCGATAAATATACGAAGCGTGCAGGACTTGATTACTGGGACAGTGTTAATATAACTCGTGTTGAGTCTTTGGATGATTTAAAAAATCAATATCCAAATTCAACCTTTTATTATTTAACGACAAAATCAAAAAAATCCTATTTTGATACAAATTTCAAAGAAGGTGATTTTTTGGTATTTGGACCTGAATCAAGGGGCATTCCTGAGGATATATTATTTGCTGACGGCGCAAATTCAATAACTATTCCAATGAAAGACGGACAAAGAAGTTTAAATCTGTCAAATTCCGTTGCTATTGTTTTGTATGAAGCTATAAGACAGGCAGGTTGAAATGGATGAAATAATTCTTCCGAGAAGGTCGCAAAATTCACATAAAGGTACGTTCGGCAAAGTTTTAAATTTTGCAGGTTCACCAAATTATGTCGGTGCCGCGTATTTGTCTAGTATTTCAGCTTTACGTGTCGGTTGCGGTTACGTTGCTTTGGCAAGTTTGCCTGCTGTTCTTCAGGCAATATCGGCAAAAACTCCTGATTTAGTTTTAATACCTGTGAAACAGGCAAAAAATATTATAAAAAATTATGATGTTGTTTCCTTAGGGTGTGGGTTTTCTACGGAAGCTCCAGCTATGTTAATGTTTAAATCTTTAATGACTGAACTTGCGATATTGGATTTGCCTGTTGTTTTAGATGCTGACGGTATAAATCTGCTTGCAAAATTCAAAAAAACGATACTGCCTGATACTTTGATACTTACTCCACATCCAAAAGAGGCTTCAAGATTGTTGGGTAAAGATTTAGACGATATTTTAAAGAATACTGAAGACGCTGCTACCGAGATTTCTTTAAATTATAAGTGTACAACTGTTTTAAAGGGGCACAATACTGTTGTTTGTTCAAAAGACTTAAATATATATGTTAATCAAACGGGCAATTCTGCTCTTGCAAAAGCGGGTTCGGGGGATGTTTTGTGCGGTATGATATCAGGTTTAATTGCGCAGAGGTTAAAGCCGTTTGATGCTTGTAAAACCGCTGTTTATTTGCATGGCTTAGCCGGAGATTTGGCAAGTTTGGATTTGACTGAGTATTCTGTATTGGCTTCCGATATTTTGGAATATATTCCAAAAGCGATAAAAAACGTTATGGAAAGCTGATTTGTCCCATTACAACTTCTTTTTTTGCGCCTGTGCAGCTTGGAAGGTTATTTGGTATTTTATAATATGTGCAGTACCCTATAAGAGCAAAAGCCATAACTTCTTTATAATTGTTTGATATACCGTAGTCTTCGTGTGTTTTTATAATTATATTTTTGCCTAAATAGTGTTTCAAATATTTTTTTATTGCGGGATTATATGCTCCTCCGCCGCCAAGAACAACTTCTTCTATTGTTGTATTAGGATATATAAATCTTTCGTAGCTTTGGGCGATTGTTTTTGCGGTAAGAGCCGTAACTGTTGCCATAATATCATATTTGTTCTCAGGCGCAGATTTTAACGCATTTTCTGCGTAGGTGTTGGAAAAATACTCTCTGCCTGTTGTTTTAGGTGGTTCTGTATAGTAATATTCATCACAAAGAAGACAATTTAACCAACTGTCAACGACTTCTCCCTTTAGTGCGAACTTTCCGTTTTTGTCATAATCTGTATTAAAGAATTTTTTAGCGCAGTAATCAATCAATATATTACCTAATCCTGTATCAAAACCAAAAGTTTGGCATCTGTCAGAAATTACTGTTACGTTTGAAATTCCACCGATATTTTGAATTGCAATATTTTTGTTTAGAGGTTTAAACCATTTTTCGTCAGCAAAGCAAACTAAAGGCGCACCGTTTCCGTTTTGAGCTATATCTGCAGTTCTAAAATTCGCAATAGTTTGGCAGCCTGTTAATTGTGCGATTACTGACGGCTCTCCGATTTGGAGTGTGCTTTTTTCGGAAATCCCGTTAAATAATGTATTTTTCGGATAGTGAAAAACTGTTTGACCATGAGATGTTATAAAATTAGGTTTGCCATGTTTTTTTATCATTTCATTTGCTGCATTTGCAAAACATTTTCCGATTATAAAATTCATTTTGCATAATTCTTCAATGTTTGTATCTTTATAAAAAACGTTAAAGATACGGTTTCTTACTTCTTGCGGATATTTATAATTTATTCCGTCAATTAGTTCACAGCTAAAGTCAGGTTTGACCAAACATAATCCTACATCAATTGAATCGCAGGATGTTCCTGACATTAGTGATATAATTTTTTTTGATACTCTTTCTTCCATTTATTGCCCTTATAATACAAAAAAGCTTGCCTTTCGGCAAGCTTACAACTATCCTTTATCTTCCAAGATTATCTTGTCCGTTTATTATAAATCTTTTTTTTATCCCTAAATTTCCAATTAAAATAAATCAAAAACGTGAGTTTGCCACCACCCCTTTTGCTTACTTCCCTAAATCTTATGCTATTTCCTTCGACTATTAAATAGTATGTTACTCAGGCATGATTTACAAGTAAAAAAATGCAAATATTTTTTTACAATTGACCATGCCTCTTAACCCTACTGAATAGGGAATACATTAACAATCTTAATGAAGAAAATTTAATGAATTTAAGTAAAAGCATGCCGTTTTTGACATTGACTTTTGTTATATCCGTGATTATTTTATCCACATAATAAGTTTATTTTTATCAGGAATTTTCTTGTTCAAATATAACGAATATTTTTTACCTTTTTGTATCGGATAGAGGTATTTATCAAGTTTATCCTGATAGTTGCCTCTTAATACCTCTTTGTTTTTTACAATAACAAAGGTAGGTACTGCTTTATTCGATACAAGTGAATATAATTGATCAAAGTCATCATGTATTATAAAGTATACGTATTCACTATAATTTATTTTTGTACTTGGTTTTACTTCAAAATCGAAGGTAACAAGTCTGGTATTTTGAGATGATGCGTAATTTGAAAATAATACAAGTTCATTTTCACCTGTTGAGTATATCAAACTAAATAAGTTGGTTACCGCAAATGTTATAACAAAGAACATTGTAATAACGTAACCGGAAAAGATTGATATTGTACGTTTCGTTTTTAATTGAAGCATCAAGTAAATACCGACAAAAGCACATCCGATTAAGACTGTGTATTTGAAAGTGCTAAACATTTCAACAATTGTTTGAGGCAGAAATACGTAAGCCACAGAAGTTATTAACGCCGCTAATATAAAAATTATTGCAACTAAGTATGTTGAAATTGCGATAGCATGTCTTGTTTCTTCTTCGTTGTCGGATTTACACCAGAAATAACCCGTAATAAGAGCTGCTGCAGGCAGTACCGGTAAAATATATGTCGGAAGTTTTGTGCTTGAAATACTCATTACTCCGAAAACTACAACAAAGAAAATTGATGCAAATAGTAACAATTCTTGTTTTTCGTCTTTAGTTTCCGTTACTGCCAATAATTTTTCCACAAATTTACCTTGCGCATTTTTGTATCTTTCATACAATCTTTTGCAACCTTGTGCAAGTGAAGCTAGGAATATAAATGTCCAAGGCATAAATGCTACTATGAATACAGGAATAAAATAGAATATTCCATGTCCTCTTCCAAATTCGTCGTGTGATAATAATCTTGCAAAGTGGTGTTTTATAAAGTATTCATTAACAAAACTCCATCCGTAGTCTCTGAACATTACAATATGCCAAGGCATAGATATTAACAGGAATATTATCAGACCAATAATAAAATGAATCGGTTTGAAAAGTTCTTTAAGATTTTTTGTTAAAGCGCAATAAATAAACATTACTACCAGCGGTATAGCCAAAGCTAAAATACCTTTTGCCAAAAAGCCCAGTCCTGCAAAAGTCCAAAATCCCCACCAGCAATATTTTTTATATCTGTCCTCAACTTTAAAACTTAAGAACGAACAATATAAAGCGCTTGCAAGCCAAGCTGTTAAAACCATATCTAGTATAGCTACGTGTGACAAAATTAAAAAGAATACGCTTGTAAGCAAAATAATAGCACTCAAAAGACCAAATTTTCTTGATAATACTTTTTTACCGAAAAAGTATGTGAAAAATACTAAAAATGTGGAAATAAGCGCAATTGGAAATCTTACCGCAAATTCGCTGAATTTACCAAAGATTTTTATTGATGCCGCAACAATCCAAAAATATAGAGGAGGTTTTTCCAAAAACGGAATGGAGTTTAGTAACAATACATTCCAGTCTTTAGAATTAGCCAAATCTCTCGACATTATGGCGTATCTTGTTTCATCAACGTCTAACAGAGGGTAAAAGTTTAACCCCAAAAATAAAAATGCTCCGCAAAGCAGTGTTAAAAGTGCTATTGAACATAATTCCGGATGTTCTGTTGTGAATTTTTTAAATTTTGTCATTTGATATTTTCCTTTATTTTTTTACATGCTATAATACTTTAGTCTATCACATTTAAAGGTTTGTATCAAATATGAAAAGATTTTTTAATATTTTATTTTTATCAATAATGTTAATGGCATCAATAAACCCCGTATTTGCAAAAGATGCAAAGTTTATTCAAATAACGGATTTACATTTTACAACAAGTGATGAATCTGTTGCTAATTTTGAAAATGCCATAAAGAAAATAAATAAAACAAAAGACGTGGATTTTGTTGTTTTTACAGGTGATAATATTGCATCAGCCAATATTTTGTACCTTGAAAAATTTGTTAAGTTAGTAAGAAAAATAAAAGTTCCGTACTACATTGTTCTTGGTAATACGGATTGTTTTAAATCTGCGGGCTTGACAAAGGAAGAATATTTAAAGATATTAAATCATCACAAACTGTTTAACAGACAAAAATCATTTAATTTTACAGTTAAAGACGGTAAATACGTTTATGCTTTTGTTGATGGTGCAAAAGAATTTGTTCCTGCCGCAAACGGATATTTCAGAGAAACAACAATATTGTGGTTAGACAGAGTTTTAAAGAAAAATAAGAAAAAAACAGTTATTATTTTTCAGCATTTCCCTTTGTTTGAAATCTCTCCATACTCAGCCTCAAATCTATACAGGGGCGACCTTTATAACGAAATGTTAAAAGAACACAATAATGTTTTAGCCGTATTTGCAGGACATTATCAGGTAAATATTGATAAGATTGCGCCAAATGGTACAACTGAGTACATTGTTACAGAACCTGCACAAGAAGGTTACTCTAAGTACAGAGAAGTTTATATAATAGACTTAGGCGATAAGAAATTTGAAATATACAGCCAAATTGTTAAATTCTAAACGATTTATCCTTTGAAATCTTGTCCGCCGACAATTTTCAGGTGTCGTTCAGCGCCTTCTCCGATACTTTCACTTTCAAGGTTGTGCTGTTCGACTAATTCGTGCTGAAGTTTTCTGATTTGTTGATTTTGAGGAGCTAATTCAATGTTTCTTGCTCCTGCAAGAATTTTATCAATGGCGTTTTTAGCTTCATCGAGAGCTTTTTCCGCATCATCATAGTATCCTTGCAGAGCTTGGGACGATTCTCTTATATCAAGAGCTTCTTTAACAACTTTTTGTATTTGTGCCATTGAATTTGTTTTTATATAAAAAATTTGTAATCTGTAATTATTTGCCGTACTCAGTATTTTTGCTCCGCCTTTTGCAAAGTTTTTGTGAGCAATAACTAAATCCGCATCATCAATATTTTTTGTTATTTCTGCATTTAAATCCAATCGTTCTATTATTTTTTCAACAATTGAACGTGAAACAGCGTAAAGATATATTTTTTTGAATTTCTTTGCTTCTTTTACGTAATCTTTTCTGTTAAAACTAAATTTAAGTCTGTCAGCAGGATCTTGTTGTGCAATTTTTTTATCTGCTTCGTTAATTTTGTCAATGATTTCCTGAGGAGTTTCTTTTGGAACTTCTACAGGAATAACGTGTTGTTCTTCTTTTATTTCAGCAGGTTTGTTGTCGTAAGTTTTATCAACTTTTCTTATTTCAGGACGTATAGGCCACCCTCTGAGAATATAATCAACGGCTTCTGCAGCATCTTTATATACTGCAAGAGTGTTTCTGTCTAAAATTTCTATAACTATATCAAATGTCGGTTGTTTTTCACGTTCAAGAACAGTTTTTTGTGAAGCTCTGCGTTTTGCTTCATCATCACCTAATGTAACCGATTGTATTCCGCCTACAAGGTCTGATAGAGCAGGGTTTTTAATTAAATTTTCCAAACTTTGACCATGGGCTGTTGCAATAAGCATAACACCACGTTCTGCAATTGTTCTTGCAGCTTGAGCTTCCGCTTCAGTGCCTATTTCATCTACAACAATAACCTCAGGAGTATGATTTTCAACCGCCTCAATCATAATATCTTTTTGAAATTCAGGCTGACGAACCTGCATTCTTCTTGCTTTACCAATTGCAGGGTGCGGAGCGTCACCGTCTCCTGCAATTTCGTTTGAAGTATCAACAATTACGACACGTTTTCCTAGTTCATCCGCAACAAGGCGTGATATTTCTCTTAATTTCGTAGTTTTACCTACTCCCGGTCTGCCAAGGAACAAAATACTTTTACCCTGCATTACAAAATCTTTAATACAAGCTATTGTACCTGTTACAACACGACCTATTCTGCAAGTGAGACCTATAACACGCCCTTGTCTGTTTCTGATAGCACTTATTCTATGCAAAGTTCCTGCTATACCCGAACGGTTATCCGAAGTAAATTCCTGAATATGCTCAGTAACGTAGTCCAAATCAGCATATTCAATAGGCTCGCAATTCAAACTGTCAATTTTGCCGTTTGCGTGCCTTATTTCTGGTAAACGCCCGATATCCAAAACTATTTCAATAACATCTGACAATGATTCATGAGTTACCATTTTTGTAACTTTTTGAGGTAATACTTCGATTAGTCTGTCAAGGTCATTTTGAAATCGGATATCGTTCATTTAGTCCTTTTGGTTGTGTACCGCTCTTGTGTCCAATAGTAATATACCACTTTTTACAACCTAATTATCATATATTTTTATGTCAAAATCTCCTATGTAATAAATCTTTACAATAAAAAAGCCTAAATCCGCAGATTTAGCAAGAATTTAGACTTTTTTATTTATTTTTTAGTTATTCAAAGATTTTTTATTTACGTATTCAACAATGGCATTTAAACCTAAATCATAGGAATAAGCTCCAAAACCTGAAATTTGTCCTATACAAACAGGAGAAATTAGTGAATTGTGTCTAAAATCCTCTCTGCCGTGTATATTTGTAAGATGAATTTCAACAATAGGAGTGCTTACAGCAGCAATTGCATCACGCAAAGCAACGCTTGTGTGAGTGTAACCGCCTGCATTTAAAATTATTCCGTCAAATTTGCCGTTAGCTTGTTGAATTTCTTCAATCAGTGCGCCCTCGTGATTTGTTTGTTTACAAGTTAATTCAACATCCAAATTTTTGGCTTTTTTGTTTAGTTCCTCTTCTATGTAAGATAGTGTTTGATTTCCGTATTTTTCAGGTTCTCTTAAGCCAAGCATATTCAAATTAGGACCGTTTAAAAGTAAAATTTTCATATTTGTTACCCTTTTCTCTTTGTATGATAAGATTATAACAAAAAATGAAAATTTTAACAATTAAAATATAATTTCATATATAATATATTTAATCTTTGTGTTATATTATTAACAGATGAAAAATTAGAGGTATAAATGGAAGAAAAAAAGACTTTTCAAAGACGTTGGTATGATAAAGACCCTGTATTAAAAGAGGCATTGGAATTGTTACGTTTAGCACCAGGGGACAAAAAAGATGCAGCTGCAGATTTTGTTATTCAGTTGCAAGAACAGGTTGCTGAGGATGTTATAGAAAAAATATATGATATTATGTGTGAATATCATGGCAAGGGCAGACGTTGGTATGATAACGATCCTATGGTTATAAAAGCTATACAATTATTACGTGAAGCTCCTAAAAAGACTAAAAAAGATGCCGCATTGAAGCTTTTGACTGCATTAGAAAATAATGAAGGCGGCGGTATGGAATTGATTAAAGATTAAAATGAGAGATATTCAAAATGAATATGATTCCAGAGGAATTGATATTCAAAAAGTCGGTATTAAAAATTTTGATGTTCCTTTGAATATCAGACGTAAGAATAATTCTAATCAGGTCGTTAGCGCTGTTGCAAGTGTATCTGTAAGTTTGCCAAAAGATTATAAAGGTACACATATGTCACGTTTTGTTGAAGTTTTAACAATGTGGCAAGATCGGGATATGTTGGGCTCTGATTTAAAAGGGTGTGTGGAAGCTGTTGTAAAAAATTTATCTGCAAAAAGCGGTGAATTATTGCTGAATTTTAAATATTTTATTGATAAGACTGCTCCGGTTTCAAAATCAGTTTCTCCGATGTGCTATGACTGTTCTTTTAAAAGTGTTTTGTCAAATTACGGAACTGAAGATGAAACATATAAATTTACTCTTGGAGTAAAAGTTCCTGTTACATCCTTGTGTCCTTGTTCAAAGGAAATTTCGGATTACGGCGCACATAATCAAAGAGCTTTGATTTCTGTAAACGTTTCTTATGACAGAAATAAACACATCTGGATAGAAGATTTGATTGATGAAATTGAAAGTTGTGCTTCTTGTCCTATTTTTCCTCTTTTGAAAAGAGAAGATGAAAAGTTTGTAACAGAGAGTGCGTACAATAATCCTAAATTTGTCGAAGATATTTTACGTGATATTATATTAAAATTGAGAAATAATCCGATAATTGATGAATTTGAAGTCGATTGCGAATCAATTGAGAGTATACATAATCATTCGGCTTGGGCTTATCAAAAAGAAGTTAAGTAATTTTATGCAAGATTATTGATTTTGATTAACCCTTCATCTATAATATTTTTATAAATTATACTTGTAATAAGTGATTACATTATGTCGAATATAAATCAAGAAATAGAGCAGGAAGAAAAAAATCTAAACGAAGATTACAGCTTGTTTTTGAAACATTTGAAAGCGGAAAAAGAAGAAACTTCAAATTTTGCAAAAACTTTGTTTGGCATTGTCATTGTTTTTTGTGCAATAGTTTTGGTTTTGTTAATCGCTTCCGAAAATAAGGAACTTATTGTAAAAACTTTCGGCGAAAATTCTTTTGTTACAAAAATGCTCTTGGTTATGCCTAAAAGTACAGCAAATAAGCAAAGAGTTTCTTTTGCAATGCCGTTTTCACAAAGAAAACAAAATATATTACTTGCGGGTGTAGATGTTAATGGTTCTGATATTGATCCTTGGCGCGGCGCAAGAACAGATACTTTAATTATTTTGAATGTAGACTCCCGCACAAAATCCGTTAATGCTATTTCTGTTCCGAGAGACAGTAAAGTATATTTACCGGGGGATTTCGGTATTCAAAAAATCAATTCTGCGCATGCAATCGGCGGAATTGAAATGACCAAAAAGACATTGGAAAAAACTTTAGGTATAAAAATTCATCATTATATTATGGTACACGATTTGGCTGTTGAAAAAATTGTTGATGCCCTCGGCGGGGTACCTCTTTATGTTGAAAAAAATATGTATTACAACGATTATGCAGGGAAATTGCATGTTAATTTAACAAAGGGGTTAAATATTCTTGACGGTAAAAATGCCGTAGGTTATCTTCGTTTCAGAAAAGACGGGTTGGGTGATATAGGCAGGGCTCAGAGACAACAATTCTTCTTAAAGGCTCTTATTGAAAAATTAAAAACACCTCAAACTATTGCAAAACTTCCTGATATTATAGAAGCTGTTTCAAACTATGTGAAAACGGATATGTCAATTTACGAGATTTCTCAGTTTGCAGGGGTAGCAAAGAATATTGATTCGGACAAAATTGAATTTGCAACGTTACCCGGGGCTCCAAATAAACATGGTTATATAAGTTATTGGATATTGGATCCCGAAAAAACACAGGATATGATAAATAAAATGATTTATCGTGACAGATATACAGATGCTAATAAATTGTACAATATTGGTATCAGGTATGAAACTGCAACAGAAGAAACCGCAAAAAATTTAAAAAGTGTTATAGAAACTCTTGGCTACAATGTTAATTGTTACGGGCCATCAGTTTTAAATCATTCTCAATTTATTGCTCATGATGTTTCAGTTTCTAACGATTTTTTGAATTGGGTTAAAAGAAAAGCCCCTGAATTAAATAAAATTCAGTTTGTATATAATCCAGATAAAGATTATTGTTCTTCAAGCGATATTACAATTTTGTTGGCAGGTGAATAAGGCAGGTAGCAATGGTTTTATTGATATTATTAATTATTATTTTAGCGTTTGCAGGATATATTATTAAATTGAACAGTGATTTACTTGCCAATAAAGACAATATTTTACGTTCAATGGCAGCGTTGGATGCATCAATAATCAAAAAGAATAATGCTATTCTTGATGTATTGAGTTATGCTCAGGAAGTGGCAACAAAAGAGGCAAACTTAATAGCGGAATTATTTAATTTAAGACAGGAAATTAACAAGGTTAAACCTAAAATTGTTAATGCTCCGTTAAGATATCAGAAACAATCCGAATTTGACAGAAAAATTCAATTGTTTTTGAATGCGTGCGGAAGATATCCGGAATTAAACAAAAATGCATCTTTTCAAAAAAGTCTTCTTAATTATCAAAATTTAGACCAAGCTTTTAAAGAAAATGTTGAATTTTATAATACTTGTATTGATAAGCTGAATTGGTCAATTCACTCTTTCCCAAGCAGCATATTAGCTCAAATGGATAACACAAAAGAACCTCCGTCAAGATACGAATTTTAAATTTGTTTTGAAACAATTTTGCAGAATTAACGTCTTGTTATTTGGAAGTAATAATGAGGGTTATTTTGTTATGCAAAGTTTAAAATGCGCTTACGAGGATTTGGCGGATAAATTTGATGATTTGAATTTGTTTGAAGAAGAGGAAAAAGATGTAGAACCAAAGACATTCAGTTGTATTTCAAAGGAAGATGATTTACTTCAAATGTATTTGAAGGATGTTGGAAAAACGAAGCTGCTTTCTGCAAAAGACGAACTGTCTTTAGGTCAAATAATAAAAGAGGGAACGTATGAGGATGCACAAAAAGCGAAAAAAGCGCTTGTAAGTTCTAATTTGCGCCTTGTTATCAGTATTGCAAAAAAATATGTCGGGCAAGGCGTTTTATTCTTAGATTTAGTTCAGGAAGGCTCTATGGGATTGATTAGAGCTGCCGAAAAATTCGATTATACAAAATCTTTTAAATTTTCCACCTATGCCACTTGGTGGATTAAACAAACAATAATAAGGGCAATTTCTAACTGTTCGCGTTCAATAAGAATTCCTGTACATATGACGGATAAAATAAGAAAATATAAAAAAGCTGTTTTGGATTTAACTTTTGAATTAAACCGAGAACCTTCGGAAAAAGAAATAGCTCAAAAAATGGATATTAGCTTAAGACGGCTGCAAAGTATAAAAAAGGCAGTTATTAACGAACCTATAAGTTTGGATACTCCTGTTACGGATGATTTATGTATTCAGGATTATATTGAAGATAAAAGCTATAAATCTCCTGAAGAATTGGCTCAGGCTAATAATTTATTTTCAAGTATACCCCACTTATTAGAGGTATTGGACGAAAGAGAAAGAAAAATACTTCATCACAGGTTTGGACTTGACGGAACAACACCAAAAACACTTGAGGAATTGGGCAAAATTCTTGGCTTTTCAAAAGAACGAATAAGACAGCTCGAAGATTTAGCAATAAAGAAATTGAGAACAAGTAAAGAAACTAAAAAGTATCACGAATTTTTATGCTAAACTTTTTCAGCTGTTTGTGTTCTTATTATTGCAACCATTGTCCAGAAAAGGAATTGAATTTGAGGTCTGAAGAATACTGTATCAACAAATCCATGAACAAGTAATCCTATGATGCCAGCAAGAGCTACTGTAACAGCAATAACTTCAGGTGAATATTCTTTTGTTGTGATGTATTTGTAAGAACAGTAGATTACGGATATTAAAAATGCAATATAGCACAATAACGCAAAAATACCGCTTTCAACAGCTGTTTCAAGGTATATGTTATATGCACTTAAAGCATCAAATCCTGTTTTCATATAAAGTCCGTATATTTCTCTGAAATTGCCGTTACCAAGACCTATACCTACAAGCCAATTATCCTTAAACATATCAACGCAAGAGTTATAAACGTTAAATCTGAAAGAATTTGAGCTGTCGGTACGCATCGCAAAGATAGAAAAAATCCTTGCTCTGAATGATGTTATTGATAAAAGTAACATCGTTTCAAATATAGTAATAGCACCAACTATTGATAAATATGTTTTTCTTAGGTTTTTATTGATTAGTTTATATATTATGCAAACAAGAAAAATAAAAATGGCAAATGTTCCTAAATATGCGCCGCGACAACCTGTTTGCAGCAGAACGTAAAAGGACAATAAAGCTGGGATTGCGAATAAAAAGTATAAAATTTTGTTGTTTTTAAATAAGAAATAACAAATGCTACCAAGTAAAATCGGTATTACGGCTACCAAATAACCTCCAAAAAGATTTGGGTTAAGAGGTTTTAAGGTTCCGTATACTCTGTTAATTATTTGTTCAGGGTTAAGATAAGTTGTATCTTGCCAAGTGGATATTGCTTCAGGACGGATAAAGGTTTGTACTAATCCTAAAAATACTTCATAAGACGCACAGCAGGCAATTACTAATATTATCCACCAAATTTTTTCTTTGTTTGTTTTTAAATATTGAACAAGAGAAATATAAAAACCTAAGTAGATTAAGATTTTTATAAAACCCTTTAAGCTCAGCATAAACAGTGATGAACCAAACAAACTTATGATGACAAGCATAAAGTATGCAAGCAGAAATAATTCAAATTTATTACATTCAAGTCTGTTGCCGCGTTTTACCAAAAGATTTATAAACGTGAAAACAGATGCAAATATTGCAAAAATTCCTATTGATTCTGAATTTGCAAAAATCGAAGAAACAAAGACTGCTAATATTGAGATTAATATTAGCAAGTCAATGTTTTGTAAAATTAAACTGTTTTTGTATAAGTATTCTGTTTTACTTTGCGTGTATGCAAAAATTTTATTAAGCATTTTTATTAGCCCATATTTTGCTCTTGTTTATTAACATCAGGCTGTGGTTGACCTTGAGTTTGAGTTTCCGTATGTTGGTGTCCATGGTCGTGGTCAAGGTTTTGTTGTCCGTTTTGTTGTTGAGGTTGAATAACTCTGACATCTGACACTGTACCGTTAAGTTTGTAACTTGGACCTTCTAATGTTACAGGCAAGCCGATTTTAATTTTATTTCCGCCTACAACAGCTCCGTCTTTGGTAATTTTTGCGTTTTTGTCTATTAAAGTAACAATCATATCATACAAAAATGCTTGTGAAGCATCATCAACCAATACAAACGGTTCTTTTCCGCCTTTTGGATTTGGCATAACCGCTTTTTTGGTATCTATTTTTGCATCAATAACTTGAAGATTTGTATAAGGAACGTTTCTTATGGTTATAAATGTTTGTTCTCCAGGATTTATAGGAGATGTGTTGCCTGTTAAAGTAACTCCTCTTAAAAATACTTGGAAACCTATTGTTGTTTGAGCTTCAATTTGTCTGTCAGCTGTTCCTCTAAAGTGAGCGAATGTCAGTATCCCTACTAAAAGAGCTACTGCAATACCGCCTACAATTATCCAGTCTACAAGACTAACTTCGGATAAAGTGTTTTTTAAATCATCAAAATCAAATTTCATAAATTTTCTCCTTATATGTTAATTTTTTCTATTGTTTGTATAATTTCATCTATCGTTGTTGTAGCACATCCAAATTGTTTTACAACTATGCTTGCTGCAATATTGCCTATTACTGCGGCATACAAAGGTTCTGCCCCTGTTGCCAAACCTAATGTGTATAATGCAGTAACCGTATCACCTGCACCTGTAACATCAAATACCATTGATTTATTGAAAACAGGAATTATGTCTGCTTGTCCGTTAGAATTTACCGAAATCATTCCCTCAGAACCGCAGGTTATTAAAACAGATTTTGCGTTATTTTTTTCGATTATTGTTTTACCTGCTTTTATAATATCTTCTTGGCTTGAAAGCTCAAAGCCTACAAATTTTTGTGTATCAGGAAGATTTGGAGTCATTGAAGTTATATTTTTGTAGTTATCTAAATCTTTTTGAGCATCAACAACTATTATTTTATTATTTTTATTTGCAATCTCAATTGTTTTGTCAATAACTTTTTGAGTAAGTACACCTATGTGATAATCCGATAATATTACGGCGTCATGAAGCGGTATACATTTTTCAATATTTTTTATCAGTAAATCTTCAGTGTTCTCTTTTATCGGAGCTTTTGTTTGTCTGTCTATTCTGACTATTTGCTGTGTTACAGACTGTGAGCAAGAACCTGAAATTCTTGTTTTTGTAACTGTTTTTCGCCCTTTTTCTTCAACCAGATTAGAACAATCTATATTTGCATCAATAAAAGCTTTTTTTAATTGTTCAGCCTGATAATCGTCTCCAACAACACCTATAACACTAACTTTTCCATTATTTACCGTTGCTGCATTATGAGCGGCATTAGATGCAGCACCAAGAAGAATATCAGTTTTTGTGTGGTTTAGTATTAAGACAGGAGCTTCTCTGGATATTCTTTCCGTATCTCCGCATATCATTTCGTCTATTGCTAAATCACCAATAACAAGAATTTTTATATCTTTCAGGCTTTTTATATGCTGAACTAATTTTTGCTTATCTATATTCATCAATGTAAAACTTTCATCTATTTTGATTATTGATAATCAATTGCAAATATTTTATAATAAATACAGTTTACCATGAACAAAAAAAATGAGGTAGATTTTTGATGAGCGAAAATTTTTCTGAAAATGAGCAAGTTGACGAAATCGAAGAAATAGAATTTGATGATAATATTGATATAGAAGCATTACAAAAAAGCCTTCAGCAGCACATGGCAGAAGGTGATGTTGTTTATAATCCTGCAACAGAGGAAAAAGAACCTGAAAAAATTGATGCAGTACAGATGAACAGCGAAAATTCTTTGGTTCCTGCCGAGCAAACAGAAGATAATATTGATGAGATAAATGAATTTTTTCAGTCCGTTGAGGGTACGGGTAATACAAATGTAGTTCCGCAAGATGAAAATATTGCAGAGATTTCTGAAAACAAAGCTCAGAATAAACCAAGAGAAGAAAAGCAAAAATTGCAATTAGGCGAAAAAAAATACATTGTATATGTTGAGCAAGATAATGTTGATTTTATGGATGCACTTACCATAAACGAAAGAAAAAGTGTTATTAACAGAATTTTACGCGAAGAAGATGCAGCAGTAAAAAAAAGAAGACAGATACAAGAAAGAATTAAATTTATTAATCAGGTTATTATAATGGTTGTAACTGTTGTTGTTTCTTTACCAATATTTTTTATTATTTTGAATAAATCAATTGAAGTTACAATTTTAAATTATCAACAGTCGCAGCAAAATTTCGTTAAGTTATACAAAGAACAAGGTAAGATTAAGTCTTATAAAAAATTCCAAAAAACTTTTGATTAAAAAAAATTTGTTACATTTACGTTATATTTTGTTCAAAATGAATATTGAAATAATATAATTGTTATGGGATTATTGTCCCTGATATTGTATTGTCAGATAGTAATAAAAGTTACGCAAATATATAGAAGGAATTAAAAATGATTACACTAAATTACAACAATGTTGACGCTAAAGTTATCGGAAAAGATCATGGTTTAAATGTAGAAAAAGAATTTTCAAATTACAAAAATGATATTGAAAAAATTATTAAAGATTTGAATCAAAGAAAAGATAAAAACGGACAATGGCTTCAATGGATGAATTTAGGCTATAATGAAGAAACTGTCTGGTATGTAAAAGAAGAAGCCGCAAAACGTCAAGGCAGATATGATAACGTTTTGGTTTTGGGTATCGGTGGTTCTGCTTTGGGCGGTATTGCTGTTACTGAAGCGTTATTGAAACCATACTGGAATATCTTGACTCCTGAACAAAGATGCGGATTCCCGAGAATATTCTTCCTTGATAATATCGATCCTGACCAAATTACAGGATTGTTGCAAGTTTTGGATTTAAGAAGAACTTTGGTTAACGTTATCACAAAATCAGGTTCAACTGCTGAGACAATGTCTCAATACATGATTATAAAAAATCTTATGGAACAACAACTTGGTGACAGTTACAGAGAAAATATTATCGCAACAACAGACCAAAAAACAGGTATCTTAAGACAATTAGCAGACCAAGAAGGTTACAAAACTTTTGTTGTACCTGATGATGTCGGCGGTCGTTTCTCAGTGTTCTCTGCGGTAGGATTATTACCTTTTGCTCTTGTAGGTATCAGTATTGACGATATGATGAACGGTATTAAGGATATGGATTTAGCATTGAAGAATACTGATATAAATAATAATATTGCAGCTCAAAATGCTTTAATTCATTATTTAATGGATACAAAGAAAGATAAAAACTTATCTGTAATGATGCCATATTCAAGCAGATTAAAATATGTTTCTGATTGGTATGTTCAACTTTGGGCAGAATCATTAGGAAAAGAAGTAAACAACAAAGGTAAAAAAGTAAATTGCGGTCCTACACCTATTAAGGCTTTAGGTGCAACTGACCAACACTCTCAAATCCAATTGTATAATGAAGGTCCTAATGATAAAGTTATCAACTTTATAAGAGTAGAAGAATTTGATAATACTTTAGAAATACCTAAAATCTTTGATTATACAGGAATCGGATATTTAGGCGGAAAAACAATCAATCAATTGATAAATGCCGAAGCTGATTCAACAAGAGTTGCTTTGTCAGATTACAAACGTCCTACTGTTACAATTTCTTTGCCTAAAGTAGATGCTTATAATATAGCTCAATTGTTGTATATGTTGGAAGTTCAAACTGCTATTGCAGGTGAATTGTATAATATCAATACATTTAATCAACCTGGTGTTGAACAAGCTAAAAATTATACATACGCATTGATGGGCAGAGCAGGATATGAAGAATCTGCAAAAGCGCTTCAAGAAAAAATGGCTAAACAATAAATAATGAAAAAAATAATAATATTATTATTTTCATTGATATTTTTAACAAGTTTTAAAACTGTTTTTGCACAGGATAATTTAGTTTTGAAAGCTGGGATTTCAATGATTGATTCTGTTCCGAAACAGTTTTATGGTACTTGGAGTGTACAGTCTTCACAAGTTTCAACAAACAGTCCAAAAACTTTTGCAAAATCAAGTTTGGATATTTGGAACTTACGCAGGAGTGGTAACGTCATAGAATTAAGAAACCCTGTTACATCAGCGGTTGCGGAAATATATTTAGAGGATGTTACGGATAGTGAAATTATTTTTACTCACTACGAAAAAGAAGGGTATACTAACATAAAAGATACAGTTCGTTTAAGGCTGTGTGGTGATACCTTTACAGGTACAAATGAGATTATACTTCATACGGTTCGTTATGATGAATATAAAAAAAAGTATGAGGATATAAAAACAGCCATTTACGAGATAAAAGGTTCAAAAGTTATGGGAACGGGATTATATTGAGGAGTTTACAAATGAACGAAAAAAACTTTGATATTATTATTTTGGGCGGGGGACCTGCAGGTTTAAGTGCTGCTGTTTATGCGGCAAGAAGTGCCGCAAAAGTCGCTGTTATAGACATTAGTATGTTTGGCGGTCAGCCAAGCAATTACTTGGAGTTGGAAAATTATACAGGGTTTAAAAAAATTGGCGGTTATGATTTAATGGAACAATTTGAAGAACATGCGGATATGTTTGGTGTTGAAAAATTTCCTATGGAAGAAATCCAAAGTGTTGATTTGACCTCTGAAATAAAAACTGTAAAGACCTTAAACGGTGAGTTTAAAGCAAAAGCAATTATTATTGCCACAGGTGCGCAGCCTAAAAAGTTAGGTGTCGGCGGAGAAAAAGAATTTGTCGGTCGAGGTGTAAGTTATTGCGCTGTTTGCGACGGAGCTTTTTACAAAGAAAAAACAGTTGCCGTTGTCGGCGGTGGAAATGCAGCGGTAGAAGAAGCTATGTATTTGACACGTTTCGCAAATAAAGTTTATTTAATCCACAGAAGAAACGAATTAAGAGCTGATAAAATTGTTCAGGAACGAGCATTTAAAAATGAAAAGCTGGAATTTGTTTATGATACTGTCGTAAAAGAAATAAAAGGAAAAGATTTGGTTTCTCACGCTGTTATTGAAAATGTTAAAACCGGCGAAAGCAAAGAGTTACCAATTAACGGTATTTTTCCGTATATCGGTTTCACTCCTAATGTTGAACTTTTTAACGGGCAGGTAGAACAAGATAATAATGGTTTTATCGTAACTGATGATAAGATGCAAACAAATATAAAGGGTGTGTTTGCCGTTGGTGATGTGAGAACAACTCCTTTAAGACAAGTAATTACTGCGGCGGCAGACGGTGCTGTTGCTGCTGTTTATGCAGGTCGTTATGTTGAAATACTTGAAACAGTAACGGCATAAATAAAATTTATTTAATAAAAGGTGGCGGATTTTGTGAAACAAGATCCGCCACCTTTTATGTTTAAGCCAAATATTTCTGAATTGTTGTTTTATCAAAGACTTCGATGCTGTCTTTTGAGTGTATAAAAATTAAACAATTTACGAGAGATTTAAAGGTCTCTATTTCGGAGTATGCCATTTTTTCTCTCAAATCAGTCATATTTTCCGCTAAAAATTCCGTTATTATCGTTTTGTTTTTGAAGGCAAGGCTTGAAATATAATCGTATTTTGACATCATACCTTCAATATACAAAATTTGAGGAGATTGAAATTCTATAAATCTAAGTGCCTTATCAAGGTTAAATCCTATGCTTTCATTAAGTTCGCATTGATTAACTTTTTGCAAATCATATTTTGTTATCGACTCGATAGTCATAACATTTTTCTTAGTTTTTGATATTTCTTCAAGCAAAGAATATATTACATGTGTTTTTCCTGACAGTGGTGCTCCGCAAACCAGAATTATACCAGGCTTATCCATAGTACTTTTTACAAATTGAACTTTTGAGTCATCTTTTATTATTTGATTAAGTTCTACAGGCGGTTTATAAATCTTTAGTGCAATACGTTCTCCCATAACAGTAGGGAAAGATGAAATGCTTGCAACTAAAACCATATCATCAACTTTAAATGATAATTTTCCAAGTTGCGGAATTTCACTTACTGACGGATCAAGATTTGAAAGTGTTTTTAATTTTGATACAAAAGAAGTTGTAAGTACGGAAGGTATAAAGCCTTTTTCATAAACAGAACCTTTGTGTTTAAAAGTTATTTCCAAGCCTTCTTCCGTATGTGCAAAGTAAACTTCGTGTTTGTCTTCCAAAATTGCTTGTTTTAGTATTGCTCTGATAATTTTTTGTATATGTTCGTCAGACAAATCGTCATTGTGAAGTTCTTCGTGCCAGTCATAACCGCTTTCCAAAGCTTCTGTTGAGATTTCTCCGACTGTATTTGGAGTTTTATAATATTCGTCAATGATTTTTAAGATACTTGTTTCAGTTGATATTATCGGCTCAATGTTACATTCAGCTTTTTCCATAATCTTATCTATTGCAAACAAGTCCAAAGGGTCTGCCATTGCAACAGTTAAAGTATTTTCAATTTTAAAAAGCGGGATGATTTTATATTTTCTTGCATCTATTACGTTTATATATTGCAAGCACTTTTTATCCAATGAATAATCATCAAGATTAACGTAAGGTATGTGAAGTTTATTTTCTAAAAATTTCAGCAAAATTTCTTCTGATAAAATATTTGAATTTATAAGTGCCTGACCTATATTTATATTTTGTGCATTAGCAAGTTCTTGGGCTTTTTCTATTGTATCGTAATCAACGAGCCCTTCCCTTACAAGGTCGTACTTTAATTTTTCAAGTGTTTTATTAGTAACGGTTTCCATCATAACTATACGTTTTCTTTTTCTTTAATTAGTCTTGTAACTGTTGATAATACTTCATCCAAGTCAAATGGTTTTGTTATATATACGTCTGCGCCTGTTTCTTCTCCGATTTGCTTGTCGGTTTCCTGAGAACGTGCAGTAAGCATAATTATCGGAATATTTTTATACTTTGCGTCATATTTTAGCAGTCTGCTGATTTTGAAACCGTTGATTTTAGGCATCATTATATCTAAAATCATTAAATCAGGAATGATTTCTTTTGCCAATTTTAATCCGTCTTCTCCGTTATATGCGCAATAGCAAGTATATCCTTCTCCTTCAAGAACAAATTTAAGAGTTTCTACGATATCTTGTTCGTCATCAACGAGTAATATTTTTTTCATTGTTATTTCTCCTTTGGATAAACAGTGTATGAATACATTATATCACATTTCCCATATCGGGCTTTTTCGTTAAGTAAAATGGTGTCTATTTTTCTCTTTAGAAATTCTACCAAATGCTTGTCGCTGTCGGGTATTACCATAGTTAAAGATGTTAAATCATCATCTTTTTCAAGTAATGAATTGTTAAGATATGTTCCGTTGAACAGATTATCTTCTTTCAGTAATTGTTCTATGGAGTCTCCTTTTGCGGATATAGTAAGAGTTAAAAATTTTGTTTTATTAACTTTTGCTTGTTTTATCAATTGTTTATGAGATATCCAGAAGGTTGTTTTGTCGGAGAGAACAGGTAAAACAAAGTAGAAAGCCGAACCTTTGTTAATTTCGCTTTCAACCCATATTGCGCCGTTATGTTCATTTAGAATTTTCTTTACAATAGGCAAGCCCAGACCTGTTCCGCCAGCTTTTCTTTGAAGTGAATTTTCGACTTGTTTAAATTGTTCAAAAACTTTTGGCAAATCTTCTTCTTCAATTCCTATACCTTCGTCTTTAACACAGACTTGAACGTAGTTACCTTTCAAATCTTTAACGTCATCTTCAAAACATTGAGGTGTTGTAATATCTTTTGCATTTATAATTTTTGTACTTACGTCAATATTTCCGCCTGATTCTGTAAATTTTATAGCATTTGATATTAAATTGTTAAGAACCTGTTGTATTCTTAAGTTATCGGCATATACAAGAGCCATGTTTTCGTCAAAATGAGTTGTGAGCGTCAAGCCCTTTTCTTCAACAACAGAGTTGTGTTGAAGTTTTACAAACTCAATAGTTTTTTCGACATTCATATCAGTGAAATTGTAGTTCATTTTGCCCGCTTCAATTTTTGACATATCCAACAGGTCGTCAATGATTTTTTTAAAATTGTCGACATTTTTGATTGACATTGACAAAAATCTTTCCATATCAGGTGTTAATAAACCCGCTCTGCCGCTTGACATTACTTGAAGAGCAGTTTTTAAAGGTGTAATCGGAGTTTTTAATTCGTGCGAAACGATTGAAATAAATTCTGATTTTAAATGTTCAAGTCTGTATAATTCTTTGTTTTTTTCTTGAATTTCTTGTACGTATGCTGCGTTTTTGAGCGGCATTGACACTTGTTGCGCAATTGTATGAAAACATTGAGAATCTTCATTAGTAAATTCATTCTCTCTGAAAATTTCAACGAATCCGTAAAAATTATCGCTTAAATTGATTTGTGCAAACATATTGTCATATCTTAGGATTGAAAAATCATAATCATCAATAGGGTTTTTTGCATATTTTATCGCTTGAAGTTCTTTTATATCGAGTTCAAACGGCATTTCTTTATTTTCAAATAATGACTTGTAATTCAAAACAGCTCGGAGTTTTAAAGCTGCCAAAAGTCTGTCGGAGATTTGGTTTATTGAATTTATTATCAATAGTGGTTGATTATCGGCTTTGAAAGTCAATACGCAGGCAACTGAAAAACCGAGAGCTTTGTCTAAGCCTTCAAACATTATGTTAACGAGTTTTTCTTTATCCAATGTCGCTGCAAACTGAGAGCCCGTATTGTATAAAACATCAAGTTGGTATAAGCTTTTTGAAAGATTTTGGTTTGTTGTTGCCAATCTTGTGAGGGTTTCTTTTCTACGCATATTAACGTTTATTGTAGAGATTAGTATGTTGTCGGAAACAGGCTCCATCAAAAAAGCATCAGAAATATTCAATAATTCGGGAGGAATTTTATCTTCTTTTAATAATGTAATTGTGATTAAATTTTCCTTAAGCGAATTGATTTTTCTGTATAACAATGACAAATCCAGTGATGCGGAATTTGTATCGAGCAATATAATTTGCGGAATGTTTATCTGTAATACGTCAAAAAACATTTGATTATCCGATGCAAATTGGTAATCGTGCGACATACCGCTAAGCATATCATCGTAATGTTTTATTTTTTCATCATTATCAGATACCATTAAAATTTTTGCCATACTTATATCTTATCAGCAATTATCAGCAGGGCAAATCGTTAACAGACTGTAACTTAAGGATAAAATGCTTGCTTGAAAATTTTTTTGTGGTTTAATAAAATTACGGAAATGAGTTACTCCTCTTAAACTTATTTTCGGTAAACGTCAAGCGGCTAGATGTTTACGAGCAGTAAAAATAAGAAGGAACAAAAATATGTTAAAAATCAGATTAAAAAGATTAGGAGCAAAGAAAAATCCTACATACAGAATTATTGTAATCAATTCTACAACAAAACGTGAAGGTGCTCCTATTCAAGAATTAGGTCACTATAATCCTAAAACAAAAGTAATGGTATTGGATAAAAAATCAGCTTTGGACTGGGTTTCAAAGGGCGCTCAACCAACAGAAACCGTTGCTTACTTAATTAAAAACTGTAATGATGACGGTTCTTTGAACTACAAAAAATCAGAAACAGTTAAACTTTCAAAGAAAGCACAGGCTAAAAAAGCTGCTGAAGAAGAAGCAAGAAAACAAGCTGAAGCAGAAGCTGCAGCAGCTGCGGAAGCAGCAAAAGCAGAAGCAGAACAACCTGCTGAAGAAGCTCCTGCAGAAGCTCCAACTGAGGCTTAATAATTTAAAACATAAAAACTAATCCAAGATGTAAGTAGTTGTTAGTGAATAGTGAGTTGTGAATAGTTCATAGAACACTGTTCATTTAAAATTTAGTATGGAAAATAAGTTCAATTACAAACAATTTGCAAAAGATTTGAAAAGTGAGGCTATAAATCACTTACCCTCGGATTTGAGTTCTGATTCTAAAAAATATATTGAAAAAAAACTGTACGATAATGTGGTAAAGCTTGCAAAGGGCTTTGAATCAGAAAATTTAAGTATAGTAAATGATATTGAAAAATACAGATTTGCCTGCAAAGTTATTTTTGATTGGACATTCAGAAAATCAACAGATTTGATAAATTCGCCTGTTCCTCAAAATTGTTATGATTATGTATTGGATAGCATAAGCTACATAATATATGAAACCTTAAAAAACTTTCTTGACAGAGGTATATCTCAAGATTATATATTAAACAAGCTGGAAGTGGATGTGCAGCTTGAGTATAAGCGCTGTATTAAAGAATTAGAAGTTCAGGGTGTAATCAGCGCAGAAGAAATGGATGAAATTTTAAAGCAGAATAATTTTCAGTTACGTATAAATCAAGAAACTGAAACGGGTGGTTTTGATTATACAGCTTTTGCAAAAGACCTACAAAATCAGGCAAGATTACTTGTTCCGACAGATTTTGATAAAGAAGCAAAAGATTATCTTGTATGTAAACTTTATGAAAATACCGTTAAATTTGCAAAGCTTTTTGAAGAAGAAAATTCAAGCGTAGTAGAAGATGAGGAACAATACACTTTTGCATGTCAGATTATCGCAGAGTGGACATTTCATAAAACCGTTGATTTACTCAGAGTTTCTATCCCTTTAAAGTATTGCGATGTTGTTTTAGAGCGAATCAATAGTGTAATATATAAATCATTGAAAGAGTTGTTTGAAAACAATGAATCTAAGGAAAATATTTTACATAAAACAGAAATAAATGTAAAAATTGAGTATCAAAAATGCATAGAAACGCTGTTTAAACAAAATTTAATCTCGCACGAAGTTGAGACGGCAGCTTTAAAACAAGATAATTTAACTCAAATAATAAAAGAAAGCGGAGAAATCCCTGCTTTTGAGATTGAAGAATTTATAAAAAACAAATATTTTGAATTAGAAAAACAAATTCCGGATGATTTAGCGGATAAAAAAGAGTATATTCTGAATTATGTATCAGAATATACGTCAAAATTTGCCAAGTCTCTTATTGAAAAATTTGAAACAAATATTAGTAATGATGAATATACATTTGCTTGTAATGAGTTAGCAAATTGGATTTTTATTAAAGCTATTGATTTATTAAGGCTGGAAGTTCCTGACGTAAATCTTGAACATATTTTAGATACCTTAGGTTTTATAATTTACGAAATTATTGATCAGGAATTTAATGGTAATTGGGATACAGCAACAGTATTTGAGCTGACAAGATTTTTCAAAAAAAATATAAATCTTTCAGCAATTTCAGAAAAAATTAAATATAAAATTAACCGCACGTATAAGTACAGATTAGATCAATTGTGCAGTTTAGGTATTATTGATAATGAAAAAATTGAAAGTGCCGCAAATAATCTGATGCAAAATTTGAATTCGGATTATGCAAATAACCTTTCAAGTGCTGACAGTTCAAATTTTAACGAAAACAGATATCTTAAAGATAAAATCTTGAGGTCCTACGCAGAAAGCTTAACTTACAAGTATTTAGTTAAGGCAGGACACGTTTTAAAAAAGAATAAATACAAAAATCAGGATATACATCTGATACTGTCTTCTTTACGTTATGCATTTTTAACCGTTATATGGAAAATAGATTTGTATGATGAAGTAGAATTAAATATAAATCAGGTCGAAAATACTATAACAGTATGCGCAGAAATAGCTTTTCAACGAATAGTTGTATTGCATAAACTGAATATGCTTGAATTGGATTTTGTTGATACTGCTATTGACAATCTGGTGCGTAATGCCTTCAATAATGAAATAATAGGCATTAAAACCGATATGAAATGCCCTGCTCCTATGGATTATGATTCAACAAGATTTTGGGCGCACAAAGATTTTAAAGACTACTTTAAATATTATTTTGATAACGGAAATATAACACAAGCTCAATATAAAAGTTTATTGGATAAATCAAAACTGATTTATCTTATGCCGACAATAAAAAAAATGGAAAAGGCTTCATCTAAAGCAGTGTTTAAAAGTAAAAGATTTTGGATTTGGTGGTCAATTTTGTTCTTTATATATTTGTGTATCAAATATTATATTAAATATAAAATCTAAAAAACGCCGACAATTTTAATCGTCGGCGTTTTCTATTATGCTTATTTAACGTTATTTATAAAGTGGTTGCAATTTCTTTGCTTGTTGAGGAATTACACCTTCTTCTATCGGAAGATATACTCTGTAATCAATATCAGGGAAACAGTTGTCAATGTCTTCTATTGCGTATAATTTTGCTTCATCAATGTTGTTTGCATCAATCATATCCGCAATTGTTTCAAATCTTTCAACGTGTTCTCTGAATCTGTCCGTTGCGTAATCCTTTGCTTGCCATGTTGTAATCAAGAACGGCCAATCTGAACTTTGTAATAACAAGTTTTCTCTTGCCAATTGGCTCAAAGCTCTTAATAACAATTTATCATTTGGCTTTTCTTCGTATCTTGATGCGATTTCTGTAATGCGTTTTTCACAAGAGTGAATAATAGGCCACATCCATTCTGTTAAGTGGTTCATCCAAACATAGAAATGTCCGCCTGCACCCCAAGAACTTTCAGGAATTTGAATAGCTTCTTTTGGTGGGTGATCTTTTAAGTATTCACCTGCTGTCATCATGTGAACGTCATCTTTCAAGTATGTATTTAATTTTTTAACTACTTGTTTTATGAATTCAACACCTTCAAACCACCAGTGTCCGAACAATTCTGTATCAAATGATACCATTACTAAGCCTTCTTGTCCGTTATGAGTGTTTTTATAGTCGTTTAACAAGTGATACAACATTGTTGTATAGTGGTCAGAGTTTTCATTAACTTTATTGAACGCCAATACAGGGTCATAAAGCATTTTATCGCCTAAATCAGTTGTTGAAGATGTTATTCTCCAATAGTGCATACCTGATTTATCGTCTTTTTTATGGAATTCTCTGTAAACACCGTCACCAGGGTATCCGTCAGCTGCTGACCATACTTGGTAGCCTGCTCTGTCATTTCTTCCCATAACTGCAACTTGTGCATCCGGTAACCAGTAAGCAGAATATGTATCGTATCCTGTTGCTTCTCTTTCAGGTAGCGGAATGTATTCAATGTTTCCGTAAGGACCTATTACACGTCTGTTACCGATTGAGTTGCCGCCTTCAATTACGTGAGATTCAGTAAAGAAGTATTGAATGTCGTTGTTTTGAAGAGTTACTTCAATAGCAGGTCTCCATTTCTTTTCACCGTCTGCGCCGATGTATTGGTAACCTTGTCTGTATGCACATTCAGGTAACCAGCAGCCCATTGCTTTTTTACCGAATAAACGTTTTGTAGTGTCAGAACCAACTTTAAATTGTGCATTCAAGTTGTTGTCTGTTGCAAGTAACGGAGAAAATCCGTGAGTTGCTCCTGATGTTGTAATTTCAATACATCCCAAATCTTGATATTTTTTGAAAGCTGATACAAGATTTTTGTGATATCTGTTTACAAAGTGGTCTTTAATCTTTGTTAAGTGGTTGTAGCAGAAGTTTGCCAAATAGCTTAAGTGTTCAGAATGTTCTACTTCAGGATCAGGATATCTTTCAACGTCTTCCGCAGCAGATTTAATCCTTGTATCCATATACTCAACGAAACCGTCTTGTAAATGTTTATCATTAAGCTGTTCTGCTAAAATAGGTGTGATACCAACCGTTAATTTAGCTTTAATTCCGTCTTCTTCATACAATTCGGAAATTGCATCAAGAAGAGGTACGTATGTTTCAGACATACATTCGTATAAATTTTCTTCTCCAAACGGCCACATGCCTGCTTTACGATAATACGGTAAATGGCTGTGTAACATAAAAACAAATTGTCCTACTGACATGGTAAATGCCTCCATTTTCGTGTTTATTTATATCAAAGGGTAAATTGTAATAAGAAACAATTATTTCCTTTTTTAAGTTATAACATAAAGTTGAAATTTTTGTTACAAATACAACCTCAATTATTTATTATTGTTACAAAAGTTTGCGTTTTAAAAATTTTTAACGTATTTGTTAAATATTGTAAAAAATGTTCGGTTTGTTTGCGGTTTGTAGCAAATTTTTTTGTGTCGTAACCTTAATCTTATTGTAGGTAGGAATATCAGTTTTTTTGCATGCTAAAAATAAATCCGATTATTAGTGCTAAATTTGCAGATAATAAAGATGTACGCAATTGTACGTCTGTTTCTCGTATATCTGCTCCTTGCATAAAACCTACTTTGAAAACTGATATTTTCGAATACAAAAATACTGAAAAACACGAGCAAAAACGATTTGTATTGCCGTTTTTAGGTAATGCAAAACAAAATCGGTACGAACAAGGTAAAGAAATTGCGGAAAATCTGAAATCTGTCTTGAAATCTAAAGCTGGTGCCGTTAAAACAGATGCGTTTAAAAAAGAATTTGAAAAAATTAGTGATAAAAACATTATTCCTACAATAAACGAGTATAATAAAATTTCTCCTGATGAATCCTTAATCAGCGCTATTTGCAAAGAAAGAACAAACTCAAAAGAAACAAGAGAAAAAGCTCTTAATTCAATTACTGACAGATTGGTAAAACTCGGTAATGATGCGGGTGTTCAAACAGAACACTATAAAAAGCATTTTGATAAAGAGTTAAAATCTCAATTCAACTCGTTCTTGCCTGTAAAAACAGAACAATTGGATAAAATCTCTGGTGCTTTAATTCAAGCCATTGAAAACAAAAACAGCTTAACAAAAGACGAAAAAAATGATTTAAAAAATGCAAATATGAAAGATACTCAATCCTACACTACAAGTATCTTAAAAACTTCCGTAAGCAAAGCGGAATCATCTATGAAAGAGCAGTCTGATTATGATGGCTGGTCTGCAAAATTGGGCGAACAAATTCGTAAAATTTGGAAATCTGAAAACCAAAAAGAACTTGTTCACAGGGATATAAAAGCTTTCGATAATCAGGTTAAAGAGTTAGATAAACTTGTTGGAACAAAAGATTACAACGCTAAATTTAAAGAAATTTTTGATGTTGAGTTTGATGCCGAATTAGTTGCAACGTATAAACAAAAAGAAGAAAAGTTTATAGCCGCTTCTGTTTGTTATTCTGTTGAAAATAACTTTAGAAACTCTGTAAAAGATTTAGTTTCCGGAAAACCTCTGCAAGATAAGTATGCTCCTGTTTCTCCAAAAATGGGCGGAAATCCTGTTATCATTGAAACAAAAGAAAAAATGTATGACAGAAATCTTAAAGCCTTTGCTGAATTTGTAGGAAAAGGTGATGTCGAAAACGGTAAAAAACAAATTGAAAAAACAATGAGAGATTACAAAATCAAGCCTGATTCGACTTTAGAAGATAAATATACTGTTTTACAAAAAATGGCAAATAAGTATGCAAAGAGATTAAATCAAAATACTAAAAATGCTTTAGGTAAAAAAGATATATCAGAAATTAAACGTGAATATGATAACTCTTACTATGCAGCTTTTGGCGTTAAAAACGATATTGCAAAACGGGTTGCCGATTACAGAAATTCTCAAATGTTCGGTGAATTATTAGTACAAGATACTATTTTATGTGCTGCTTCTATTCCTATTTGGATTTGTACCGCAGGAACCGGCGTTATTCCTACCATGAAAATCGCGGCATTACATTCAGCTGCAGATGTTGCAGTGTATGGCTCTGACAGATTATCTTCTAAAAAAGGTATGACAGAAAACGATATTAAAGAAATCTTAAAATATTCTGCTATTGACGGGGCAACAGCGGTTGTAAACCAACTTACATATAAGGGCATTGAAGCTATAACTTCTCCAATTGCAAAAATGTCAGGTAAAGCAGCTCAAATTACGGATTTTGCTTTATCAACAATTGCTGATGTTGCTGTTGATAGTGGCTTTGAATATTTGGCATCAGGAAAAATTACTCTTCAAGGTGTAGTATATTCTGTTGTATTCTCTGCTGGCGGTTATATTATTGATATGAAAGTTGATGACGTTCAAAGAAGAACATTGTAAATTTATGTGACAATTTATCATTTTCTTGAACTAAATTTTAAGAATTAAGGCATTTTTTTTTGTTTTAAATCGTTATATATTGTATGATGGCGTGTTGCCATGAATTTTGACATGCATGTTTAAAAAAATGATTTAGTATGGGAAATCTTGAAATACCAAAGAATATTGATGCTAAGGCGCTTATAAAAAAAGCGACTAAATTGGGTATTTGCATGATAGGCAAAGAAACCCAAGATGAAATTTTTGCTGCGGAAAAAAAGATTTCAGTAGCTCAAGGCGATGTTAGAAAAGCTGATGGCGATGTTGATGCTGCAGAATCAAAGCAACAAAGTGCAGAAGCTCAAAGTGATGAAGCTCAATCAAAACAAAATAAAAGTGAAAGTGAATCTCAAGCTGCTCCGACAAAAGAGTCTGTAGGCTCTCAAGGTGCTGAAGCTGACTCTATAATGACTGCTACAAAAGCGAGAGGTCAGTCTATGACTGATGCTACGCAGGCAGTAGAACAACAAAACTCTGTATTTTCAGGCATGTTAGATACAGGACTTGGAAAAATTGACGGGTTTGCGGTTGAAATAACAACATTGACACAGGAAAATCAAGCTTTGATTGCTGAAAATCAAGCTTTGGTTGACCAATTAAATCAAGAAAATACTTTTGACGGTACGGGTTCAGGTACAAGCAGTGCTTATTCATTGTCTACCGGTACAGAAATAGAAGAACAAAGAGCTGTTGAAGAAACTCAAGGTACAGATAATTCAGTTCAGGCAAGAATTGATTCAAATAATGCAAGAATTGAGGCAAATGGAGCAAGAGCGCAAGAACTTACTCAAATGGCACAAGCTGAACAACAATCTGTTGAGGCAGTAAAAGCAACTTCGGAAGCTCAACTTCAACAACAACAGTCAGATGCTGAAGCTGCTCAAAGTGAAAATGAAAATTCTAGCAGCAGGTTAGAAAAAATAGGTTATTATGCGGAAACAGCATCTAATATCGGTGGTACTATAGACGCTGTCGGTGATGTTGTTAAAGTCGCAGGTGCGGCAGTATCAACAGCTGGTGGACTTTTAACCGCAACAGGTACGGCAGTAGGTGTAACAGGTGGCGGACTTACAGCAACAGGCGCCGTTATTACAACAATCGGTGCTCCGTTGTGTGCATTGTTCGGTATCGGCGTTCCTATCGTTGGCGCAGGCGGTGCTACTACAACTTCAGGAGTTGGTGTTACAGCTACGGGTGCAACGGTTGGTAGTACAGGCGCATCATTGATTTCTACCGGAACTACAATTAAAAAAGTTGGTGATGGTATAAGTATTACAGGTAATGCGTTAAAAGCTGCAGGTGAC
>CAJOPF010000001.1 GCA_905236205.1 Candidatus Gastranaerophilales bacterium | reverse complement strand
TTAAAGATAAATTTTTTATATTTTTCTATTCAAAATAGAAAAATAACCATTTTCAGCGAACCGGCGACCAGACCATTTTTAAAAAGTATTTTCACTAAAAAATTGTATTTATAATAGAGAAGTGTATTTGTTCAAAATAGGTATAATTGAAGCATTTAAAAGAGGAATAAGTGTATCTTTATCAGAAATAAAGTTTTTCATTTTGATATAAAGAGGAGAATCTTTGTATAAACGTTCTGTGTATTCAGATAGGCATTCTACAAGACAATCAATATTTTTTAAATCATCTTTTTTGCCTATCGATATTTTATCGATTGAGATTTGACTTAATAAGCTTAAGGTTTCAAATATACTTTTTCTATCCATATAATAATTGTAGAGTATATCTACATTCATGTCTTGGATTATGGTTGCTATATTTTTGTCTTTAAGAATTTTATTTTTTAGAATTGAATGTTTACCCTGAATAAGCTTATTTTGTAAATGATTTAAAAAGACATCCTTTGCAATAAAAGGGAAAAAAACAGAAATTTGATCTATTGAATCAAATAGCAGTTTTGTAAATTTATCCTGAAAATCTGGTTCTAATACAAAAAATCTTAAAAACTCCTCGTATGCTTCCTTCATTTTTTGCATATTCTGTTTCCAATCATCTTCATTTGTAGATAATGCACAATTTACTTCTTGTAAATTCAATACACGTTGGGGTGTATAAGCAAACTCCTTTTCATTCCAGATATCATAACAATATGTATATAAAATGTTTTTTCCGGAATAGTTTTTTGTCAGTAAAACAAAAGCATTAAACACTCCATAAAGAGATATTAAACAATATAAATTACCAGTTTCAGAATCTCCCACTAGGATTAGTGTATGGTAAATACTTCCTTTGGGAAAAATATCACTGGGATAAAATAAGTTAGAAAAGGAGGTATAATCATTCTGCTTTTCTTTTATAGTTTTAATGGATTGTTCTAGATATTTTACGGGTACACCTTTAGCAATGGTAAAATTTACAGCAATTTTTATTATACTCAATAAAGCTTCCTTACCTCCAAATTGCGATGAAAAATATACTATCGGATTGTTTTGTTGTTTCATATTTTTTTCTATATTGGCATATCCGTTATCCAATTTCTCCTTGAGCTTGGCATCGTCCCAGTTATATTTCTTTGCAGCTCTTAGCATAATTTCCTCAAGTTTTTTACGAGTTTGCTTAATTGAATTTTTACCGATGCTTTGAATTTGATAATTGTTATCATAGATTTTCTTGCATTTTATTCCCTCATAGTTCCCTCCGGGTGTAGCCCATACATCCATTCCATCAATTTTAACTTTTACAGATTGAACCGCTCCGTAACTCCTACTGTGATTTACTTTACAAGAAAACCATTCTAGTTGTTTTGCCAGAACAGAATCATACTTAGACCCAAGGATATTGTTACACTTTTTACATAAGATTTTCTCTGTCCATTTGCCACCTAAGGCATTGGGAATAATATGTTCATCGGATGAATTTTCGTTATTTAATTCCGCATTACATGAATAACATTTCATAATTTATGATGCTTTACAAATAAATTAATCGCCTGTTTTGTAGTGGTTTGTTAGAAACTCTTTTAATCTTTTCTTATTTTCATTTTCTTGATCTGCTTTGAAATAAATTTCTATAAAAGTGACAGCTCTGCTTTCTTTATCCCAAACGAAAATAACTCTAAGTCCTGAAGCAGAACCTTTTCCTTTTAGAGATTTACAAGCAAATTTTTTGATTTTATTAGAAGTATATTCTTGTGCACAACACCCCTCTATAGGAAGAAATGCTGTTGTTGGAATGTCCTGCTCATAATGAGTTTCTAGTATAAATCTTTTTAAGGTTTCAAAATCATCCGGCAAAGTTTTAAAGCGCTTTGATAGTGCCTTAAAATCTTTATCAAATTCAGGGATTGTTTTATATTTAATCATTATATCCTCTGACTGATGTTTCTTCGTTCCGATAGAAAACAGCCTCATATGGGATGATTTCTTTATCTTTTGTTCCTATCCAAGGAACATCTTTATGAGAAAGATCGGATAATTCTTTAGCTGTTTTATCTGAATATTTTTCAAGTTCTTTATCTATGTGATTAAGTTCTTGGGCCGATAATAAACTCATATCTGGTTCTTTCACCGGAAGATACTTTGTCATATCTCGTGTAAAGAATTTTGTTTTAGCCTCTGTCAATTCTCCAGCCTTTTCCATGTCTGTAATGAGCTTTTTGAAATCAATCGGCGTCGGTCCAAAAGTATTTTTGATATATTTCAATCCCATTAACTGCTCTTCATGCAGTTCATAATAGTCAAAATCGATAAAATAAAGCAGTTTGTAGAGAACAGTTTGTCCTACATTTGGTTTACCGCCAACTTTTTTTAAGATATACAACAATACTTGCTTAAATTTCTCGATATTGTTTTGAGGAATATCAATACGAATATCAGATTGAATATCCAGCCTTTTTTTATCAGGGATAATATTATAGGAGTGCTTAACAGGTTCTGTATTATCAATAATGCAATCGTAGCTGACTTCGAAGAAATTAGCTATTTTTTTTACATTGTCCAGTGTTGGTTGTTCACCATTTTCGTATTTTATCAAAGTCTGACGAGTTATGCCTAATTCTTTTGCCAACTCTTCTTGGCTATATTTATTGGCCTCTCTTAGCGCTTTTATAGTATTAAACATGATAAAACTCCTTTTTTTGCTTATCTAAAATATAACATAAAAAAATAAAAATGTCAATATCGATTTACATAAAAATGTAAAAATATATTTACTTTCAGCGAACCGGCGACCAGACCATTTTTAAAAAGTGCTTTGAGACCTTTTTTTATATACAATTGAAGGTGTTCGTACCTCAATTG